>JANOOW010000225.1:0-3786 GCA_031421555.1 Hyphomicrobiaceae bacterium
TGGGGCTGCGGATGTGGGTGGGCATCCGAAGCGCCAGCAATGCGCCGCTCCTGCTGCCCTGTTCCACTACTCGCCCGATCGTGGCCGCGCCCACCCCGAACGTCACCTCGCGACCTACAGTGGTCTCATGCAGGCTGACGCGGCAAGCGATATGCCGTGCCCAACGATAACGTCATCAAACTGAGTCTGCCAGGAACATTCGAGGATCAACTCACCGAGGTTTTGCGCAGTGGAGCGCAGACGCTTCTGGCCATGGCCGTCGAGGCGGAGGTTGCTGGGTTCCTCGCCAAGCATGCCGGCCTCAAGACTAACGATGGGCTCGCGCGCGTCGTGCAGACGCACGATCCGGAATATATCTGCGGCGTCGCCGGCAACGCGGCGCTGACTGCATTTTCCCAGTCGCTCGGCAGCGTCAGCCCGAAGGACGGCATTCGCGTCGTGTCAATCAATCCGGGTCCGGTCGCCACCGAACGGCTGGTCGGATTGATGCGCAAGAAGGCGCAGGACCGCACCGGCGACGCCGAGAACTGGCAGGACCTCGTCAAGCCGTTGCCGTTCGGCCGAGCCGCGACTTCGGAGGAAATCGGCGCCATGATCGCCTTCGCGGCGAGCGAGCATTCAAACTACACCAGCGGATCGGTGGTGATCATCGACGGCGGGTTATCGGCGCGGGCGCAAGCGTTCTGAGGAAGCAAGCTCGTCATACGGCGGTGTAGCCGCCGTCGACGAGCAGATCGGAGCCGGTCACAAAGCTCGACGCATCGCTGGCGAGAAACACAGCGGCAGCGGCAATCTCGTCGGGTTGCCCAAGCCGCTTCAGCAGATGCAGCGGCCCCGAGATCTGGCGCGCCGTTGCCATGTCGCCGAAGCGCATCGTCATGCGGCGGGTCTCGACGGCACCTGGCGACAGCGTGTTGACGCGGACATTCTGACTTGCGTGATCGGCCGCCATCGTTTTCGCCAGTTGGATCAGCGCGCCCTTGGTGGCGGTATAGGCCGGACGCCCCGCCGCGCCGACCCGCCCCATCTGCGACGCGATATGGATGATGCTGCCACCTCCGGCCGCGATCATGTGCGGCAGTACGGCCCGGCTCATCAGATAGGGGCCGGTCAGGTTGACGGCCAGCACCTTGTTCCATTCGGCCAGCGGCAGATCGATGATGGTGCCGGACAAATCGTCGGCCGAGGCGCTGTTGACCAGAATGCGGGGCGCGCCGAGTTCTGCGACAAAGTTTGCGACGGTTGCGGCGACGGCGGCTTCATTCGTTACATCGCACCTGATCGCGAGCGCCCGGCCTCCGGTAGCTGCGATGCCCTCGACTGTCTTGGCCGCACCGGTTTCGGACGCATCCACGCAGCCGACGGTGGCACCGACGCCAGCGAAGGCCTGTGCGATCGCACGGCCGATCCCTGAACCCGCGCCGACCACAAGCGCCGCGCGACCGTCGAGACGAAACAACCGCTCGTCCATTTCGATGTCCTCCAAATCAACGCGTCGCACTACTGCCGAGGTAGGCTTCCTTGACCCGAGTATCCTGTCGTAGCGCCTCGCAGGTGCCGCTCGCCATAATGCGGCCTGTCTGCAGCACGTAGCCGCGACTGGCGGTATCGAGAGCATAACGCGCGTTCTGTTCAACCAGCAGAATGCTGGTCCCTGAGCGGTTGACTTCGCGGATGTGCCTGAAAATGTCCTGCACGATGACGGGCGCGAGACCAAGCGAAGGTTCATCAAGGCACAGCAGGCGCGGTTCCGACATCAGCGCCCGGCCGAGCACCAGCATCTGCTGCTCGCCGCCACTCAGCGTGCCGGCACGCTGCGAGCGCCGCTCTTCGAGGCGCGGAAACATCGCGTACATCTTCTTGATCAGCGCGTTGACGCGCACCGTTTCGCGCCGGAACTTGAAGGCGCCCATCTCGAGATTTTCCAGAACCGTGAGATAGGGAAAGGCGCGCCGGCCTTCCGGCACCAGCGCGATGCCGAGATGGGTGCGCTCATGCGACGGCAGCTTGGTGATGTCCTGGCCGGCAAAGCGGATCGTGCCGCGACGCGGGAATAGCGCCCCGGCGACGGCGCGCAACGTCGTCGTCTTGCCGGCACCGTTGGCGCCGAGCAGCGTGACGATTTCGCCGGCACCAACGGTAAAGCCGATGTCGTGGCACGCGGCTACCTCGCCGTAGGCGATTTCCAGGCCTTCGACTTCCAATATTACGCTCACGCTTGGTACTCGCCGAGATAAGCCTTGATGACCGCCGGATTGTTCTGCACGTCGGCCGGTACGCCATCAAACAGCGGTTCGCCGTGGTTCATCACCAGGATATGATCGGCCAAGTTCATCACCAGATCCATGTTGTGCTCGACGACCAGCAGGGTCAGGCCTCGAGCTCGCAGGCCGTCAAGGTGTATCAGCATGCGATCCACTTCGACCGGATTGAGACCAGCCGCGGGTTCGTCGAGGAGAAGCAGCTTCGGGCGCAACGCCAGCGCGCGGGCGATCTCCAGCAAGCGCTGCTTGCCATAGGCAAGCGAGCCGGCTGAGATATGCGCTTCCTCGGCGAGGCCGACGAACGACAACAGTTCCATGGCTTCGCTGCGCACCGCGCCTTGCGCTTTGCGGAAAGCGGCGCCATGAATCACATATTGCCAGGCAGGCAGCGTCTGCCGGGTATGAAAGCCCGCGACCACATTTTCAAGAACACTCAGCTGCCGGAAAAGCCGGATCTTCTGGAACGAACGAGCAAGGCCCAGGCGCGCGCGCTTATATGGAACGGTCTTCGTGATATCGGTTCCCGCAAACGTCACGTGCCCGGCATCGGGCGCGTGCACGCCTGTCAGCAAATTGATCAGCGTCGACTTGCCCGCGCCGTTGGGGCCGATCACGGCCAGCACAGTGCCCTGCTTGACAACAAACGATGTCGACCGAACGGCCTGCACGCCGCCGAAGCTCTTGCTCAAGCCCGACGCTGCCAGCAGTGGCTCTCCGCGTGTGCGCACGGCCGTTGGCGTCTGGGGTGCGGGAATTGTAGAAGTCGCGCTCATCTCAAGCCGGACCCCGCCCAAATATTTTACGCATGAAGCCGCGCGCAAGTTGAACGAGGCCACCCGGCATGACCATCACGACCAATGTCAGTGCGAGCCCGTACAGCACCAGCCGGAGATCGCCGATACTGCGTAGCAGTTCCGGCAGGATCGTCAGTACGATCGCTCCCCAAACCGGTCCGATCAGCGTTCCCATGCCGCCGACTACCACCATGGCCAGGATGGTGAACGATTCAGACATGTTGAACGCATCCGGCACCAGCGTGCCGACGAAACTCGCATAAAAGCATCCGGCAGCACCCGCATATGCCGCGCCGACGCCAAACGCGAATACCTTCCAAGCGGCGCAATTGATCCCGAGCGATGCGGCGGAGATCTCGTCCTCGCGCACCGCCGTCAGCGCTTCGCCAATTGGCGAGCGGACGAGGGCGACGAGGAACAGGTAGGCTGCAAACGTGAAGCCGGCGACGAGATAGAACATGTTCGCTGGCTTGGCGAAATCGATCAGCCCGAAGCCCGGCAGCGCCAACGACGGTGGCGGCTTGATCGCGTAGATGCCGAGCGGCCCCTGGGTCACGCTGATCCAGTTGAGCAGGATCTGATAGGTAATTACCGCGAACCCCATCGAGGCGATCGCCAGATAGTGGCCGCGCAAGCGCACGCCGAAGACCGACAGCAGCACACCCGCCAGTCCAGCGCCGAGAGTGCCGATCAGAAAAGCCGCCCAGTACGGAATGCCGAGGCGGGTG
>JANOOW010000226.1:0-10427 GCA_031421555.1 Hyphomicrobiaceae bacterium
GCCACTTAGCAACGTGTAACTCCGTATTAAATCTTATCCTGCCGATAAGTTGCTGCGCGTTAACACATGGTGATTTGATGTTTACTTTATCGAAACACATCTCCTGTAGTTTCAATATTGTTCGGACGGCAAGACACCGCCGCTGGACGGGAGCGCCAAGGCGCAGTCAGTCAACCAGTTGGAGTATTAGTCATGAAGAACGTTTTCGCCCGTTTCGTGAAGTGTGAGTCCGGCGCAACTGCAATCGAGTACGGCCTGATCGCTGCCCTCATCGGCGTTGCCATCATCACCGTCGTCGGCCAAGTCGGCGTCAACCTGACCACCACGTTCACAAAGATCAAAGACAAGATCTAAGATCTAGAGACGATCATTCGGGCGACAGTCGTCGAACCGAAACGCTCGAGGCGGAGCTAGGTCAACCTGCAGGAGTATTATGATGAAGAGCCTTTTCACTCGTTTCGTTAAGTGTGAATCAGGTGCCACTGCTATCGAATACGGTTTGATTGCCGCCTTGATCGGCGTTGCTATCATCACGGTCGTCGGAGAAGTTGGCACTAACTTGACGACCACTTTTACCAAGATCAAAGATAAAATCTAAACCTGATTACAAACGACCGCGTGGCCTGGATCGGCCGCGCGGACGTTCGCTTTTTGCCGCACATGCGGGCTTCTCTCGACTAGCGATCTTCCAAGTCGTTAGCAGCTAAGTAATCTGGAGGAATAAGTGAAAACCAAGCTACGCGCGTATTTGGCCAGCGAACGCGGAGCCACGGCGATTGAATACGCCCTCATTGCTGGCTCCATCGGTTTGGCAATCGTTACCGCAGTGGGAGCCGTTGGTGGGAATTTGGTAACGGTTTTCGAGAAAGTCGCAGCAGGTTTTCCCGTCTGATTTCTGTCAACGATAAACTAAGAGGGTACCCTGTGTTCGAGCTACCCCTTTTCTGGATGTTTCCTGCCGCCATGGCATTTGCCGGGGCCATGGACTTTTTTACGATGACGATTCCCAACCGAATCTGTCTCGCCTTGATTGCTTGCTTTGCGGTAGCCGTTGCGTCGATAGGTGCGCCTTTCGAAATGATCGTCAATCATGTCGCGGCAGGTTTGCTGTTCCTGGTGATCGGAATTTTGCTCTTCTCAATGAAGTGGTTGGGCGGCGGCGACGCAAAGCTGCTGGCGGCCGTTGCCTTGTGGTTCGGCTTCGAAAGTCTTTTCTCATACGTCATACTCGTCACGCTAATCGGCGGCGTTTTGGCAACTGCCATTCTCGGCTTCCGCAAGTTGACCCCACCGGTATGGCTCATGGGGCAAGACTGGGCGTTCCGCCTGCATGACCGTCAGGGCGGGATACCTTACGGCATCGCATTGGCGGGTGCCGCATTGTGGATCTATCCATCAACGCACTGGCTCTTGGCATTTTCGTCATGATGTGAATTCCATCGCGGCACCTTTCGGATCGTCGCTCGAATGGCTCAAATGTGCACGCGAGTTAACCTCGCGTTGAGACTTGGGCAGCATAGTGAGGGCGGACCGAGGTCGTTTAGCGACCGCCACGAGGGACCGCTGCGCTATGAAGAAGGCCCAATTGATCGGAATTTCAGTCGCGGGCGTCGCAGGGATTCTTGCGTTTGTGCTGATGGGAAGCCTGCTGAAGCCGCCGCCCAAGCCGGTCGAAGTCGATAAAGTCGTTGATGCGGTACAAGTGCTCGTCGCCAAGTCGGACATAGAATTGGGCGCCGTCGCGAACGATCAGACCTTCCGTTGGCAGGACTGGCCGAAGGACGCCATAAGCCCAACCTTCGTGACGAAGACCTCAAAGCCTCAGGCGTTGCAAGAGTTCGCCGGCCGAATCGCACGTACGCCGATCCTTCAAGGCGAGCCGATCACTGAGAACAAGGTTGTGAAGCTCGGCAACGGCGGTGTTCTCGCGGCCGTTCTCCCGGCAGGCATGCGCGCCATCTCGATCAAAATCGATCCGAAGACGGCCGTCGCCAATCTCGTACTGCCTGGTGATCACGTCGACGTTATTCTGACGCAGCGCAAGCGCGGCAAGAACGGCACCGAAGAAATCGTCAGCGACACGCTGTTTCGCAATGTGCGCATCCTTTCCATCGGCCAGCAGGTCGAGGCAAAGGAAGGCAAGAAGACCGCCGAGGGCAGCGTGGCGACAATGGAGTTGACGCCGAAGCAGGCCGAATTGTTGGCCCTGGCCAACACCGTCGGAGAAATATCACTTTCATTGCGGTCGGTAGCCGACCTCAACGGGGATGGTCCAGCCTCCAATGACGACACGGGCCAGAAGGACCGGGGAAACTCGGTTCGCGTTTTGCGATACGGCGTAAAATTTCGGGTCTACGGCGTCAACTGATCCGCCCGCGTTCGGTACTTCAGCAATAGTAAATCTTCCGTCTGCGTATGTGTTCGCGTCTGTGTGCACCCTTGTCGGTAGCTCGTCAGAAAGCTCTATACCTATGCGGAATATTATGAAGATCGCCAAGGGCCTCGTCCTGATCGGCATTTGTGGTTTAGCGGGAGGCATTGCTTCCGGCCTGACCGGTGGCGAGGTGCTAGCGCAAAGCGCAAAGCGGACTGCCATTGCTGACAACGGCAGCATGAGCGATCCACTATCGATGATGCGGATCAGCGAAGCCAGCCTGCCCGCGCACAAGAAGCTACGGATGGGGCTGAACAAGTCCACCGTGCTCGAGGTTCCGCGTCACCTGCAGGACGTGATGATCTCCGATCCCTCGATCGTCGATGCGGTCGTGCAGACCTCCACCAGGATTTTCCTCCTGGCGAAAAAGAGCGGCGTGGCCAACGCGTTTTTCTTCGACACCCAGGGGCAGCAATTCCTCACGCTCGAACTTTATGTGGAGCGTGACTCTTCCGGGCTGCAGGACACGCTGAACAGGTTGCTGCCGGGCGCTCAGATCAAAGTCGAAATGCTCAACGAAGCCGTTATCCTCAACGGGAGCGTGCGGACGCCAATCGACGCGACGAGGGCATTGCAGATCGCGATCCAGTTCGTGTCGGTGGAACTCAAATCAGTCAGCACCGTCAGCGCGGCAAACGGCAATACCGACATCACGTCCAAAAGCACAGGTGGCCCCGAAACGAAAGACATCAATCTTCTCGCAGTCGAAGGCGAAGATCAGGTTATGCTTCGCGTGGTGATTGCTGAAGTGCAGCGCACGATGATGAAGCAGATGGGCATAAATCTCGGTGCTCAAATCACATCGGGAAACTTTGTAACCAGTTTTCTAACGGAAAATGCGCTTCCGCTGACGGCTGCTGCCGGCTTGGGTAAACTCCCTGTACCTGGAATCTCGACAGCTGGTGCTGCATCAAATCCGGCAATCGCTTGTGCCGTTGGGAGTCTTTGCAATTACAACTCTGGACCGACCGGTGGCTCTTTCGGCAACTCGGGCTTCGACGGCGGCTACAGTAACGGGAATGGCAACCGCATAAGCCATGCGCTCCGAGCGCTTGAGCGCAATGGCCTCGTAAAAATGCTTGCCGAACCTAATCTGACAGCAGTTTCGGGTGAGACAGCGAAGTTTTTGGCCGGCGGCGAATATCCAATTCCTGTGGTCGATACGACGGGTGCGCTTTCGGTTACATTCAAAGAGTTTGGTGTCGGACTTTCGTTTACGCCCATCGTCATGTCCGAAGGCCGCATCAGCCTCAAGATCGAGACGGAAGTCAGCGAGCTTACTTCAATCGGCGCTGTGACCTTAAGCAACATCTCGATCCCAGCGATCAAGAAGCGTCAGGCGAAGTCGGTCGTTGAGCTTCCTTCCGGCGGATCGCTCGCACTGGCCGGCCTGATTTCGGAGAGCATGCGTCAGAACATCGACGGCTTCCCGGGGCTGAAGGATCTGCCGGTGCTCGGCACGCTGTTCCGCAGCCGCGACTTCATCAAGGAAGAAACCGAGTTGGTCGTCATTGTGACGCCGTATCTGGTCCGCCCGTCTGCCCGTCGTGAACTTGCCCGTCCCGACGACGGTTTGGCGCCTGCAACCGACATGAAGGCAAATTTTCTCGGTCACATCAATCGGATCTACGGCAAAGGCTCAGCTATGCCGGACGGTGGTCTGAAGGGCGACTACGGGTTCATCGTTGAATAAAGCTCGCGCTGGAGAGACTGTCATGATCCGCAATAATACGCACACTGATCCGGTCGCCGCTCGTTTCGCGCGGAGCCATCGGAGACTCGCACTCAACCTCGCCTTCGTATCGGTCGCGGCTCTCATGGTCGCTGGCTGCAAGGCGGGGCAAGACGGCCCGCAGGTTGCCGGCTGGAGTGTCGTCGACCCGACCCAGCGGCATCCGATTTTAGTGTCGCAACAACCTTCAAACCTATCGCTCCGCGTGCCTCGCGGCAGTGCTGGCATGTCGCCGCATCAAAGGGCGCAAGTCGTCGAGTTCGTCGCGCGCTATCGCGCCGGCGACAGCGGCAACAGCAAGATCATCATCGCTGCTCCCAGCGGATCGCCCAATGAAGTCGCATCGATGCAGGCGGTTGCTGAAATCCGCCATTTGATGAGTGATAGCGGTTTCCCCGATGGCTCGATCACGGTCGAGGCCTATCACGAGGAACGCGATCACCAGCCGGCCATTCGTATCTCCTATCTCCGCTTCGTTGCCGAGGGACCTGACTGCGGTAAATGGACGACGAATCTGGCGGAAGACACCAAGAATGAGCCGTACTCCAATTTCGGTTGCGCCAATCAACGTAACTTCGCGGCCCAGGTTGCAAACCCCGCTGACTTGATCGGACCGCGCGCCATGACGCCGGCTCCAGGGGAGCGCCGCAGCGTTGTTTGGGGGAAATACATAAAAGGCGAGTCTACTATCTCCGAGAAGAAATCGGACGAACGCGTGGTCGTCAAAGGCGCCAATTGATCGTGTTTGGAAATTGAAGGATTTGATGACATGAGCAGACAGGCCCACGCCTTGGCGGAAGCGGTAATCGATGATTCCGGTGCCATGGACGTCCACGACGGGCATTTCGCCGAAACAGCTGAAATGTTGCTGAAGGCGCGTCCCATTCCGCGCATCTCGATCCAGGCTTTCTGCGAGGGATCGGGCACTGCCGAAGCGCTTCAGGTGGCGGCCGAAGACCGCCGGCTGTCGAAAACCCACGTCAGCCTGCATATGGGTGGCGCCACGGCCGCCGTTGCGCACTATCAGGAAAGCCCGACGCCAAACCTGATCGTCATCGAGAGTTCATTGCCGCGCGCGCAAATGCTGGCTCAACTCGATCAGTTGGCGGAAAGCTGTGACAGCGGCACCAAGGTGCTCGTCATCGGCCATGTCAATGACGTGATCCTCTATCGCGAACTTCTGAAGCGCGGCGTCAGCGAGTATCTGGTTGCGCCGGTGAAGCCGATCCATCTGATGGAGAGCATTTCGAATCTCTACAACAATCCGGATTCGGATCCGGTCGGCAACGTACTCGCCTTCATCGGCGCCAAGGGTGGCGTCGGTTCCTCGACGCTGTGCCACAACGCGGCATGGACCCTGTCGGAGGTTTTGAAAAGCAACGTCGTGATCGCCGATCTCGACATGGCGTTCGGCACGACTGGCCTCGATTTCAACCAGGATCCGGTCCAGGGAATAGCCGAAGCCTTGGGCAGCCCCGAACGGCTCGACGAAGTGTTGCTCGATCGCCTGCTGACCAAGTGCTCCGAGCATCTGAGTATTTTTGCTGCCCCCGTCGTTCTAGATCGCGATTACGATCTTTCGGCCGAAGCCTGCACCACGGTGCTCGATGTCGTGCGCCAGAACGTTCCGTTCGTCGCGGTCGACCTGCCGCACTCCTGGACATCGTGGAGCAAGCGAATCCTGCTCAGCGCTGACGAAGTCGTCATCACGGCGGTGCCGGACCTTGCCAACCTGCGCAACGCCAAGAACATCCTCGATCTGTTGAAGCAGTCGCGGTCGAACGATGGCCCGCCGCATCTCGTGATCAACATGGCGAATATGCCGAAGCGGCCGGAGATCAGCATCAAGGAATTTTCCCAGAGCCTCGATCTCAAGCCGACGGCCATCATCGAGTTCGATATCGAGACTTTTGGCCAGGCTGCCAACAACGGCCAGATGATCGAGGAACTCAACAAGAAGGCGAAGGCGGTCGGACCGATCCGTGATCTCGCGCTGGCTCTTGCCCATCGCAAGGAAACGCGCACGGAGCCGAAGAAGTCGTCGATGCCAGGCGGCCTTGGTCCCCTGCTCGAAAAACTGAAATTCAAGCGCTAAGGAAAATACGCCATGTTCGGCCGCCGAACCAACGACCCTACTGCGCCGAAAAAATCGCTGCCGGCAGCCGCGGCGCCGAATGCCCCCGTGCCCAAGGCCATGGATACGAAGTCTCCTTCTACACAGGCGCCAGTAGCCAAGCCGCCCGAGCCGGTGATGGAGCATGGCCGCAGGAAGTCGGATGAGTATTACGACGTCAAGACAACGGTTTTCAACGCTCTGATCGACACCATCGACCTGACGCAGTTGGCCAAGCTCGACTCGGCTGCCGCGCGCGATGAGATCCGCGATATCGTCAGCGAAATCATCCAGATCAAGAACGTCGTCATGTCGATCGCGGAGCAGGAAGAGCTCCTCGAAGACATTTGCAACGACGTGCTCGGCTATGGACCACTCGAACCGCTACTGGCGCGCGACGACATCGCCGACATCATGGTCAACGGTGCGGCGACGACGTTCATCGAAGTCAACGGCAAGGTGACCAAGGCTGGCATCCGCTTCGCCGACAATGCGCAGTTGATGAATATCTGCCAGCGGATCGTCAGCCAGGTTGGCCGCCGCGTGGATGAATCGAGTCCGATCTGCGACGCGCGTCTCCCCGATGGATCCCGCGTCAACGTCATTGCCCCGCCGCTAGCCATCGACGGCCCTTGCCTCACGATTCGTAAGTTCAAGAAGGACCGCTTGCGTCTCGAGCAGTTGATGAAATTCGGCTCGATCAGCCCACAGGCCAAGACCATTCTGGAAGTCATCGGCCGGGTGCGTTGCAACATCCTGATCTCCGGTGGTACCGGTTCGGGTAAAACGACGTTGCTCAACTGCATGACCGGCTCGATCGATAGTGATGAGCGCATCATCACGTGCGAGGACTCAGCGGAACTTCAACTTCAGCAGCCGCACGTAGTCCGGCTCGAGACGCGGCCGCCCAACCTCGAGGGCGAAGGCGAGATCACCATGCGCGATCTCGTCAAGAATGGCCTGCGTATGCGCCCAGAACGCATCATCGTCGGCGAGGTCCGCGGACCTGAGGCATTCGACTTGCTGCAGGCGATGAATACGGGCCACGACGGTTCAATGGGAACGCTTCACTCGAACAGCCCGCGCGAAGCCATCAGCCGTCTCGAATCGATGATCATGATGGGCGGCTACGCGCTGCCGCCGAAGACCATTCGTGAAATGATTACCGGTTCGATCGACATCATCATCCAAGCGTCGCGTCTACGCGATGGCTCGCGTAAGGTCACGCACATCACCGAAGTGGTCGGCATGGAAGGTGAGGTGGTGACGCTGCAAAACTTGATCGTCTATGAGATCACGGGGCAGGACGCGAACGACAAGATCATCGGCCGCCATCGCTCGACCGGTATTGCGCGTCCCCGCTTCTGGGATCGCGCCGAGTACTACGGCGAGCAGAACCGTTTAGCCGAAGCGTTGGCGTCGTCGGAAGTGGCGGATTCGGACGGTAACCCGATGGGTGAAGCTAATGCTTAGTCCAGAAATTGCGCAGTACCTTGGGCTGGCGCTTGGGGCGCTTGCAGTGGCGAGCATCGCGTTCGTCGCGATGTGGCCGTATCTGTCGGGCGAGAAGACAACCGAGAAGCGGATTGCGCACGTTACCGAGACGAAGCAAAAGCGCACCACCCGGGTCGTTCAGCAGGAGCAGGCCTCGAGCCGTAAACAGCAGGTCGCCGATACACTCAAGGATTTGGAAAACCGGCAAAAGGCAAAAGAGAAGCTGTCGCTCCGTGTCCGATTGCTGCGTGCCGGGCTTGAAATCACACCGAAGGTATTTTGGATAGCAAGCGGAATATCGGGCGTCGTATTTGCGGCGGCCGTTGTGATTTTTGCGCCCACAGTGCCTTGGCCCGCGGCCGGAGCCGCCGGCTTTGTTGGTGCATTTGGCTTTCCGCAGTGGCTGCTGAAGTTTTTGACCAAGCGCCGTCAGAAAAAGTTTGTCGATAACTTTGCCAATGCGATCGATGTGATCGTACGAGGTGCGAAGTCGGGCCTTCCATTGAAC
The DNA here is from genome assembly GCA_031421555.1 of Hyphomicrobiaceae bacterium. Taxonomy (GTDB): domain Bacteria; phylum Pseudomonadota; class Alphaproteobacteria; order Rhizobiales; family Hyphomicrobiaceae; genus JAKFWF01. The sequence continues at coordinate 8,282 of JANOOW010000226.1, forward strand.
GAGTGTCTCAGCATCATCGCTCGCGAGAGCCCGGCTCCTATCAATGAAGAATTTCGCGAAGTCGTCGATCAGGCGCGTGTCGGTGTGACGCTGATCGAATCGTTCGAGCGAATGATGGCGCGCATGCCTCTGCCCGAAGTGAAGTTCTTCGCGATCGTTCTCGGCATTCAGCAGCAGGCCGGCGGTAACCTGTCCGAAGCACTCGGCAACTTGTCAGGCGTGTTGCGCGATCGCAAGACGCTGACTGGCAAAGTTAAGGCGCTATCCGCTGAGGCCAAGGCATCCGCGATGGTGCTTGGTTCGTTGCCGTTCATCGTGATGTTCATGGTCTATCTGTCGACGCCAAAGTATCTTGCCGTTCTTTTCACAACGATGATCGGCAAGTTCATGCTGGCGTGCGCCGCCCTTTGGATGACGTGCGGCATCCTGGTAATGCGCAAGATGATCAACTTCAAGTTCTAAAATCCCTCAGCGCCGCCGCCGGATCGGGCGGTCGGCCTGCCGATGGCCAACTCTGATTCAGGTGCTCCCATGGTGGACTTCATCGAACTGGTTTTGCGGCCGCAGATGCTGGTCATGCTGCTTGCAGCAATCGCCGCGTTCGCGACGGTGCTGACGGTGGCTCTGCCGGTGATCTCGCGCGATCGTATGAGCCAGCGCATGAAGGTAATGGCGACCGAGCGCGACAAAATGAGGTCAGTTCGGCTGTCCGAGCTGAAAAAAGACGGCGGAGGGGTGGCAAAGCTCCGCCAAGCTCCAAAAGGTTTCATGCAGCAGATCGTTGAATCCTTGGGGGTCCGGTCTTACTTCGAGACGGAAGAATTGCGCGACACTTTGAAGATGGCCGGTCTGCGCGGGCAGGCGCCGCTGGTCGCCTACACGTTCTTTCGTCTCGCCATGCCCCCGATCGTGACAGTGGTCGTTCTCTTCTACCTGTTCTTCGTTATGACGACGCTGGCCTATCCGCCAATGGTCAAGGTCCTGATGGCACTGGGCGCTGGCTTCTTGGGCTTCTATCTGCCGAATATGTTTCTCTCTAATATGATCAGCCGGCGCCAGCAGTCGATCAAGGATGCTTTTCCCGACAGTTTGGACATGCTTTTGATTTGCGTCCAGGCTGGTATGTCGGTGGAAGCAGCATTCGGCAAGGTCGCCAAGGAAGTCGGCAGTCAATCGATTGAATTGGCAGAAGAGTTCAGCCTCACCACCGCCGAGTTGTCCTACCTGCCGGATCGCCGCGCTGCTTTCGAGAATCTTGGAAAGCGGACGGGTTTGCAGGGCATCAAAGGCGTCGCGACTGCTCTTATTCAGGCGGAGCGTTACGGCACGCCCGTTGGTCAGGCGCTCCGCGTCATGGCTAAGGAAAACCGTGAAGCTCGCATGCTGGAAGCCGAGCGAAAGGCTGCAGCCCTTCCTCCTAAGCTGACCGTCCCGATGATCATCTTCTTTCTGCCGGTGTTGTTCGTGGTAATCCTCGGGCCAGCCGTTATTGGCGTCATGAAATGGGCTTGAGCCGTCTGTGGTAAGGATGCACCGTCAAGCCCCGATGTGGTTTCGGTGTGTTGCGGGGATAACCCGGAGTAGTTGCCGATACCAGCCTTGTTGATGCCCAATCCTACGGCTTACAGATAGCGTTCGCTCCAAGCCTTTGTGCGCGTCCGGCTGTGAGCACCGCAATCAAGGAACGGGTCATGAGCACATTGCAGCAAGCGGCGCAAAACCAGCTGCGCCAGTTCGTCGAGCAGATCGAGAACCTGGAAGAGCAGAAAAAAGCAATATCAGATGATATGCGCGATAAATTCCTGGAGGCGAAATCCGTCGGTTTCGACGTGAAGGCGCTGCGCCAGATTGTGCGGTTGCGCAAGAAATCACGCGATCAGCGCCAGGAGGAAGAAAGCATCCTCGAAGTTTACATGCACGCGCTCGGCATGATCCTCGATGATATGCCCCAGGCTCCATCGCACGTTCCCGATGAACTGATGGACGCCGCTGAGTAGTGGCATACCCGTTTTCTATTTCTCCCAGCGTGATACCCTGAACACCATAGCTGCGAACAGTTGGGAGATGCGTCATGGATCTGCAAATCAAGGGCCTGCGCGTGCTGGTGACAGCGGGTGCAGGCGGCATTGGCTTAGAGATTTCGCGG
>JANOOW010000227.1:0-5621 GCA_031421555.1 Hyphomicrobiaceae bacterium
GAGCCATTTGCCGGACGATAAACGCGAGCTTGCTGGAAATCAGCCGTCTGCATGGCATTCCGCACACGTCTGTTTGCGGTGGACGAGCCCGTTGCTCCACTTGCCGCGTACGGATCGATCACGGCAGCCGCGGTCTACCCGAGACGGGCCCCGTTGAGCAGGCGACGTTGAACCGGATCGGTGCACCACCCAACGTACGGCTCGCCTGCCAGCTGCGGCCGACTTCCGATATCAGCGTAACGCGGCTGGTGGCGCCAGCGGGCGTGGCCACATTAGAACGCGTTCCTCACCTGAGCGAGACCGGTGGCGTGGAGAAATACGTCGCGGTTCTATTCCTGGACTTGCGCGGCTTCACCAAACTCTCCGAAAACCGTTTGCCTTTCGACATCGTGTTCCTCCTCAACCAGTTCTTCGCGACCGTCGGCGAAGCCATCCGCAGCCACGACGGCTGGATCGACAAGTACATGGGTGACGGGTTGATGGCGGTCTTCGGCCGTGATGCGGGTATCGAGAACGGCTGCCGCCAGGCACTATTGGCCGCGCGCGACATAGATTTGACGCTCGACATCGTCAATCAGCGTCTCGCTACCGAAATCTCGGAAGGACTGCGCATCGGCATCGGCATTCATGCCGGTCCGGTCGTGATCGGCCAGATCGGCGATAGCCACTCGGCAGCACTGACGGTGATCGGCCAGACGGTGAACGAGGCAAGCCGGCTCGAAGCGCTGACGAAGGAAAAAGGCTGTCAACTGATCTTGTCGAAGATCGTCGCCAATCATGCCGGCCTGGACGCATCGGCTGGCGCAGTTACAACCGTCGAAGTCCGCGGTTCGGGCACACCGATCGAGATAATCATGGTCGAGGCGGCGCGCGAATTGCTAGTTCAGTCATCCCCCGTTACGGTCCGCAACCGCGTCGCCGTTTGAGAGCGGTATATTGAAATGGAAATCCGGTGCGCTCGCTAACTTCGCAAGATTGGATGTTTATCGGCCTCGCCTACCTTGCGGCGAAGCACGCGATCGCCGATTTTTTTCTGCAGACCAAGTATATGTATGCCAACAAAGGTACCTATGGACATCCGGGCGGCCTGCTGCACGTGCTCATTCATCTCGGGTTGTCGGCGCCGTTGTTGTGGATACTGCCACCACCCAGTGCCCTCTATGGCGCGCTCGTGCTGGGGGGTGAGCTCGTGGTCCATTATCACTGCGATTGGGCCAAGGAAAAAATCGTCAAGGGCAATGGCTGGACGTTCACCGATGACAATTACTGGCGCGCCACGGGCATCGATCAACTGGTGCACGGCTTGACCTACATCGCCATGGTCCGCGCGCTGGTTTGAGGGGCCAGCGACAGCTACCGGTCTGGCGCGCTACTTCAAATCGCAACGTCAGGCCCGATCGGTAACTGTTCCCTCGCATCTGGCCTTAGAGCGCGCCGGACTTTTGCAGCGCGGCAATCTCGGCGGCGGTGAAGCCGAACTCGGCCAGGACCTCGGCATTATGCTCACCACGCGCCGGCGGTACACGGTTCGCCTTACTCGGCGTCCGCGACAGCGCCACCGGCTGACCGATGACGTTTAGCGCACTACCTGTCTCGCGTGGAATCGCCTGCACGATGCCGGTGTGCTTCACTTGTTCATCGTCGAACACCTGGTCGATGGTGTAGATCGGGCCGCACGGTACACCCGCCTGATTTAGAACTTCGACCCAATGGGCGGTGGTGTTCTTCGCGAGCCGCTTTTCCAGTTCGCCATTCAGGCTGTCGCGGTTCTTCAAGCGAGCCGTACTGTTCGCGAAGCTGGCATGCGTAATGAGTTCTAGCGCACCTATCGCTTCGCACAGGCGGCTGTAGATCAACTGGCCCGAGGCGGCGATGTTGAGGTGTCCGTCCGACGTCTTGAACACGCCGGTCGGAATGCTGGTTGGATGATTGTTGCCAGCTTGACCCGGCACCTCGCCAGCGATGACCCAGCGCGCCGCCTGGAAATCCAGCATGAAGATCTGCGCCTGCAGGAGCGACGTCGAAACCCACTGCCCCTTGCCGCTGACTTCGCGTTCTAGAAGTGCGGTCAGAATGCCGTTGGCCAGAAACAGTCCGGACGTCAAATCCGCGATCGGGATGCCGACGCGCACCGGGCCCTGCCCCGGCAAACCGGTGATCGACATTAAGCCGCCCATGCCCTGCGCGATCTGATCGAAGCCCGGCCGCTTGGCATAAGGCCCGGTCTGGCCGAAGCCTGAGATGCTCGCGTAGACCAGTTTCGGATTGGTCTTCGACAACGTCTCATAATCGATGCCGAGCCGCGTCTTCACGTCGGGGCGAAAGTTTTCCACGATCACGTCGGCTTTATCGGCGAGCCGCTTGAATACGCCGATGCCGCCCGGCGATTTCAGATCGAGCGTGATGCCGCGCTTGTTGCGATGCAGGTTCTGGAAGTCCGGACCAGAGCGCAGGCCGCCGATGCCATCATCAGCTTCCCCGGTCTCCGGCAGCTCGATCTTGATGACGTTGGCGCCCCAATCCGCGAGTTGCCGCACCGCTGTCGGGCCGGATCGCGCGCGTGTCAGATCGAGGACCGTGAAGCGGGCTAGTGCGGATGAGGGGCGATCGGCTGTCATAAGGTGTTTCCTCGTATGGTTTTCGCGCTAACTTCGATCATCACGCGGCAACTGTAAATGGCATGGCTGTTATGGCTCGCATGCGATCCATGTTCGGGTTATGCAAAGTGTCAATATAAGGACACGAGAGATTGAGGAGCGCATCCGCCATGAATGTTGAGAACACGGAAGAAAAGCTGATCGGGCGTCGCGACGGCCAGGTCGGCCATCTGATATTCAACAATCCGGCCAAGCTCAACGCCGTGTCATTCGACATGTGGGACAAGGCCTACGGCGTGCTCGAAGGGTTCGCCAAGGATCCGGAAATCCGTGTCGTCGTGGTCAGCGGCACCGGCGGCAAGGCGTTCGTATCCGGCGCCGATATCTCCAAGTTCGAGAGCGAGCGGGCGAGTGAGGAAGCCGCCGCCAAGTACAACGCCACGTCACTGAAGGCGTATGAAGCTTTGTACAACTTCGCCAAACCGACGATCGCGCGAATTACCGGGTACTGCATCGGCGGCGGCATGAACCTCGCCGCCTGCTGCGATCTGCGCTTCTGCAATGAAGCTGCCAAGTTCGGTATCCCGGCCGCCAAGCTCGGCCTGGGTTACGGCTACGCTCCGATCAAGCGGGCGGCTGAAATCGTCGGCCTGTCGCGCACGATGGAAATGATCTACACGGCGCGCCAGTTTACCGCTACGGAGGCTTATGACATCGGCCTCGTCAACCGCGTTTGCGCCGATGCCGATCTCGAAGCCGCCGTTGCGGAAACCTGCGCGTTGATATGCGCCAACGCACCGATGACCATCGGTCTCGCCAAGGCGACCGCGCGCGAATTGGGCAAGCCCGACGCCATCCGCGATCTCGACCGGTTGGCGACGATGGCCAAGGCCTGCTTCGACAGCACCGACTACACCGAGGGGCGCACCGCTTTCATGGAAAAGCGCAAACCCCAATTCCAGGGCAAGTAGCGCGACACGCGAAGCCGATTGCGACGAGGGCGGGGCTGCACTAGCGTCGACGCAGCATCCCGCTCTTCGTTGCAACCGGCCCTGCCCATGTCCCAGAACCCGTATCTGCTTCACCTCGACAAAACGCCGGCGAACTATCAGCCGCTGACACCGCTGTCCTTCCTGGAGCGATCGGCGCGGGTGTACCCGGAGCATATTGCCGTCATTCACGGCAATTTGCGCCGGACGTACGCGGAGTTGTATCGCCGGTCCCGGCAATTGGCCTCGGCCCTCGCCCAGCGCTACATCGGCCCCGGCGACACCGTTGCGGTCATGCTCGCCAACACGCCGCCGATGATCGAGGCGCATTACGCCGTGCCGATGACGGGCGCGGTATTGCTGTCACTCAACACCCGTCTCGATGCCGCGATCCTGGCGTTCCAACTGGATCACGGCAACGCCAAGGTGCTGATCGCCGACCGTGAATTCGCGCCTGTGGTGAAGGCCGCCCTGGAACAGTCCAAGGTCAAGCCGTTCGTCATCGACTTCGACGACCTGGAGTTCCCGCAAACCAACGAACGCTTGAGCTCCGTCGACTACGATGAGTTCCTCGCCAAGGGCGATCCCGGGTTCCGCTGGCGCATGCCCGATGACGAGTGGGACGCGATCGCGCTCAACTACACCTCCGGCACCACGGGCAACCCGAAGGGCGTGGTCTACCACCACCGTGGCGCAACCCTGATGTGCTACGGCAATCTCGTCGCTGGCGGCATCGGTCAGCACCCGGTTTATCTGTGGACGCTGCCGATGTTCCACTGCAACGGCTGGTGCTTCCCGTGGACCATATCGTTGGTCGCCGGCACGCACGTGTGCCTCCGCTGGGTCCGCGCCAAGTTGATGTTCGACGCCATCGCCGACCACAAGGTGACGCACCTGTGCGGCGCGCCGATCGTGATGTCGACGCTGCTCAATGCACGAGCCGAAGATCGGCGAGACTTGCCCAGCCGGGTCAAGTTCATAACGGCCGCCGCACCGCCGCCGGAAGCAGTACTGGCGCAAATGGCGGAGGCCGGCTTCGACGTCACCCACGTCTACGGCCTGACCGAAACCTATGGCCCCGCGGTTGTCAACGATTGGCAGAGCGCGTGGGATCAACTCCCGCCCGGCGAGCGCGCCGCCAAGAAAGCACGTCAAGGCGTGCGCTATGCCGGCCTCGAAGCGCTGACCGTGATGGACCCCGAGACCATGAGGCAAGTGCCGGCCGACGGCGAGACGCTCGGCGAGGTCATGTTCCGCGGCAACATCGTGATGAAGGGCTACCTCAAGAACCCGGTCGCCACGGAAGAAGCGTTTGCGGGCGGCTGGTTCCACTCCGGTGACCTCGGCGTGGTGCATCCCGACGGTTATATCCAATTGAAGGACCGCTCGAAGGACATCATCATTTCGGGTGGTGAAAACATCTCGTCGATCGAGGTCGAGGACCAACTCTACAAGCATCCAGCCGTCGCCTACGTCGCCGTCGTCGCCAAGCCCGACGACAGGTGGGGCGAGACGCCGTGCGCGTTCGTCGAACTGCGGCCGGGAACTACCGCCACCGCCGAAGAGCTGATCGCCTGGTGCCGTCAAGGTTTGGCGGCGTTCAAGTGCCCGCGCACGATCGTGTTCAAAGACATCCCCAAAACCTCGACCGGCAAGATCCAGAAGTTCAAGCTGCGCGAAATGGCGAAGGGGATGTGAGGGGAAACGTAAGTCGGGCGAGCAGTCGCAGTGCCGACCCGCCCAAAGTTGTCATCCTCGTGGCTGGGATCGGCGATGGCCGAGACCAGATCACGGGGACCTATCGGGCGGCAGTCGCAGCGTCTCCCGCCGCCCCATGCATTTGCGGCGCGATGGGTCCCCGGAACGACGCCTCGGTAAGAAACGACGCGTCGCCCGAGGATGACATCCGTTTTCGAATTATATCGCGTTGCTAAGCCCCGCCAGAACTGTCCCCGAAATTTGGGCCGACGTTACCGTCGAACGTCGTGCCGCGGTAGGAAATCACGGTCTCGCCGTTCCAGGTGTAGGCGGTGGC
>JANOOW010000228.1:0-2067 GCA_031421555.1 Hyphomicrobiaceae bacterium
ATCGATCACACGAAGGCGGACCGCCCCGCACGCCCCGCAATCTACCTGTCGCCCCGCGGCGAACCACTCACGCAAGCTCTGGTGCGCGAACTAGCGGCAGGCCCCGGCGTGGTGCTGCTAGCCGGACGTTTCGAGGGCGTCGACGAGCGCGTCATCGAGGGCCGGGCTTTGCGCGAAATTTCGATCGGCGACTACGTGCTGTCCGGTGGTGAGATCGCCGCCATGGTGCTGATCGACGCCTGCGTACGGCTGCTGCCGGGCGTGCTTGGCGGTGCCGCATCGACGACCGACGAAAGCTTCGAAGCCGGTTTGCTTGAGTATCCTCAGTACACGCGGCCGCGCAAATGGGAAGGCCGGTCCATCCCCGATGTCCTCTTGTCCGGCGACCACAAGAAGATCGCCGCCTGGCGCCGCGCCGAGGCGGAACGCATCACGCAGGACCGGCGGCCGGATATGACTAGCAAAACGCGCCCCGAACCGTAGGTCGGGTAGAGCTCTTGCGAGACCCGACACTTAGGGAGTTTGTCTAAGGCACTCGGCAACTTCGTCCCCACTTCGGCTGTCGGCTCTCGCAAAGCTCTAGCCGACCTACAACTGCTAAACTTGGAGCAGCTTCGATTCACGGATACCGTGAGACTTCGCATCGGTAACTGTTCCCGCTCGATAAAGGAACGCAGCCTTGGCACTACTCGGAAAAGCAGCGGTTGCGATGTGGTGGCACGTGCCGCCCGATCGGCGCGCGGAATTCGAGGACTGGCACGTCCACGAGCACTTTCCAGAGCGGCTCATCATTCCGGGCTTCCGGCGCGGTTCGCGTTGGGCCGGTGTCGCTGCCCCCGAAAGTTTCTTTGTGATGTACGAATTGGCGACTTACGACGTGCTGACGTCGCTGCAATATCGCGAGCGGCTGAACGCACCGAGCCCGTGGTCGCTGCAGATGATGCCGCTGCATCGTGGCATGATTCGCAGCCAATGCCTCGTGGCCGAGAGTTTCGGCGGTGGCATCGCGGGTTTCGTGTTGACCATCCGCATGTCGCCGCAGCCAGGTCGCACCGATGACCTGCAGCAGACACTGCGCTCGTTGTTGTCGTCGCTGCGGGCGCGGGCCGGACTGACCGGTGGTCACCTTTTGATTACACAAACGCCCGAAGCCGCGGCGACGAAAGAGCAGGTGATCCGCGGCGCAGATGGTGTCGCCGATTGGATCGTCCTGGCATTCGGCTACGATCTCGACGCCCTTCATACCGTGCAGGCGAACGAGCTTTCCGCAGCCGCCCTAGTGAAAGCCGGCGCCGCGCCCCAACAAACCGCCACCGTCCATCGCCTGTCGTTCGCGATGACTGGTGAGGATGCGGGTGTTGATTCATAGGTCCGCAGTAAACGGAAATGTCTCGGACCGATGTCTCAGATTGCGGGCTTGTCCGGGATCTTCCGTGTCGCGTGAGACACAGCGCGCAACGCCGGCACGTAAAGATCCCGGATAGCCGCGCGTGGAGCATCTGAACTGCGCCGCAAGATGGAGGCGCGGCTTCCGGGAACGCGGGTGTGGGGAGCCGGGCGCACGCGAACAACGTCGACAGACGCTACTCTTTCAACCGCGTTCCCGGAAAGCCCGCACGTATGACGCGGAAAAAAAACCGGTGCCGATTGCGGGCTTGTCCGGGATCCTTTGCCTGTCGCGGTGAGACACCAGCGCGCAACGCCGGCACGTAAAGATCCCGGATAGCCGCGCGTTGAGCAGCCAAACTCGCCGCAAGATCGAGGCGCGGTTTAGCGTTGTAGGGTGCCAATAGCGCACTTGCGCGTATTGCACCGCGATACCCAACGCGCGACCGGAATCGTTGCTTCCCGTGCGACCGGCCTCGTTGCGTCGCAATTCGCTGACGCTATTGCGACCTACGGTGCCGCGCCAAGCGCCTCCAAGCCCCTCCTTCCGGCGCAGGTGTTTCATCTAGGATGATCGACGGATGACGGCACGGGGTATGGGAATCGAACGTCGAGCCGTAGGGGGGCTAGAGGGCGTGGGAGGTCCGACGTTGACCCGGGGGTTAGGCGTGCGACCATAAC
>JANOOW010000229.1:0-11936 GCA_031421555.1 Hyphomicrobiaceae bacterium
TGAAGGTCACATTCAGTCATGACGGTACCCAAGTGCGTCGCCATGCACACGCGCTCACCTAGCTTGTAGGCGTTGCCGCGATACAGGCAACGGCACGGAATAACGTTGCCGTCACCGCCTATGACGCCGTGAAACGGTGAGGTTTTCCACTCAGCTTGCGGCGCGGCGCTCGCTGGAGGATCCTTGACGCTTTGGCCAACAGCGGGGCCAGTATTCGTCAACGTGACCGCCACAGTCGCAAGAAAGAGCGGTAGGAGCAGCAACTGCCAGTGGACAGCCCTGCGGTGTGTCAACTCCAGCATGTGCGTGCCTCGTTTCGACAACCAGGGTCATATCCTAATCCAAATATCAGCAAATGTCATCGGGAACACGAACGCTGTTTTCATCGTGAGCGCCAGCCTCCTCAGCTGCCAGCCTGCGTGCGATTTCCGCGTCGAGCCACCGCTGGCCCGATAACAGCACGTGACTCAAGGATCTCAATTCGCCGCCCGTAACCCCCTTCACGATGTAACCCTTCGCACCCGCGTCCAAACTTGCGCGAACGATTGCTAGATCCTGCCTGAAGGAGAAGATGGCAGTGACCACATCTGGCGCCACCGCGCTGATACGTGCGGCGGCCAAAACGCCGCCACCAGGCATGTTGACGTCGAGGAACATCAACTGCGGATTGTCGTTCGTGGCGATGCGGACCGCATCGTCCGCCGAGATGCCTTGGGCCACGACTTCGAAATCCGATTCTTCCTCAAGCGTCTCGACCATCCCCTGGCGGACCTGCGGATGGTCATCGACGATCGCTAGTCTGTACTTTCCAACCATGTAGGCCCGCCCTCAAGATTGAATGAGTAAGTAAGCGGCGATCCGCGTGCCGGTCCCGGCGCTGCTGGTGATTTCTAGTCTCCCGCCCAGCGCCTGAACCCGGGCGCGCATACCGTTCAATCCCAGGCTCTTGTCGGAAACTGCGCCGGGACTGAAACCCTTGCCGCCATCCTGCACACAGATCTCGAGTTCAGATCCATACCGGGCTGTGACCACAGGTGCCGCATCCTCAGTATGTTTGAAGACGTTGGACAAGCCTTCCTGCACGATGCGATAGGCGCAGATCTTTTGCGACAGGGTCGCGTGACCGGGGAGGTTTTCGCAACTGACCAGTACCTTGCAGCCGGTGAATTCTTGGTGGCGGCGCACAGCCAAGTGGATTGCGTCGGCTATTGATGCCGAGTTCAGCTCGGGCAGCGAGAGGCCGGTCGATATGTCCCGCACTTCACGCAGCGTCTGCTTCAAGGCCTCACTCAAATTGCGATAGTCGTCGATGTTACGTTTATCGCCAACGCGCTCGATCACGTCAGACAAGCGATCGAGTTTCAGTAGCGTAAATGTGAGGAGCTGCGCCGGCCCGTCATGAAGATTTGCGCCGATTTTCTCGAGAACGCGCTCGTGAATTTGCACGGTATGCTCGCTGGATTGCTGCAACGCTTGCCGTAACTTCTCATTCTGATCAAGAAGCCGCTGGCTTTCGGCAAGCTCGTTCTCGAGGCTTGCATTGGCAGACCGGGCGGCATTTGCGAAAGGTCGCGCGACCCAGAGATAAATTAACGGGCTGGCGATCAGGGTCAGACTGGATGAGTCTATCAGGCCTTCGACGATAACCGCCTGGGTCGGGCTCCATCCCGACAGCATCAGCATGATCAGCGCTTCTATCGTGAAAATTATCAAGGCAATCTTGGCGACCATGACGACGAGATCGCGCGAGAACTGTGATTGCGACTGGTGGTCGTCGACAATCGATGCAGCCGTCATAAAAGCACCTATGAATGTCGAGCCGTCTGAAAAAACAGTAGTCCAACAATCGTTGGGATCAAGCTGTGAGTATTCTACTGGTGAATGATGTTTTTCTATACTGAGGGCTGTTCGCAAGCCAGCGCGTCAACGAAAAACGGGATCCTAAAGGGATCCCGCTTCGAATGCAGACAACAATGCTGACGGGCTTAGGCCGCCACAGTTCCTTCGTGCGCCGGATCTCGCAGCACGTAGCCGCGGCCCCAAACCGTTTCGATGTAGTGCTTTCCACCGGTGGCTGTCTGAAGCTTCTTGCGCAGCTTGCAGATGAACACGTCGATGATCTTGAGTTCGGGTTCGTCCATCCCACCGTAAAGATGGTTGAGAAACATCTCTTTGGTTAGCGTCGTACCCTTACGTAGCGATAGCAGCTCGAGCATCTGATATTCTTTGCCGGTCAGATGTACGCGCGCGCCGTTGACTTCAACCGTCTTGGTATCGAGATTGACGCGAAGCTCGCCGGTATCGATAACCGACTGAGCGTGCCCTTTCGACCGGCGAACGATCGCTTGAATGCGTGCGACGAGTTCATCTTTGTGGAAAGGCTTCGTCATGTAATCATCGGCTCCGAATCCGAGACCGCGAACCTTGTCGTCGATACCAGCTAGGCCTGACAGAATCAAGATTGGTGTCGAAACCTTGCTGACGCGCAAGGTCTTCAAGACCTCGTACCCGCTCATGTCGGGCAGATTTATGTCCAACAGGATGATATCATAGTCATACAGCTTGCCAAGGTCGACACCTTCCTCACCAAGATCTGTAGTATAAACGTTGAAACCTTCGGACTGCAGCATCAGTTCGATGCTTTGCGCCGTCGCACTATCATCCTCGATAAGAAGGACTCTCATAGTCTGCCTCTCGTCCCCAGCCTGCTGGAAGGCTGCTGCCCCAGTGTTTAAAGAGCACGCACTGATACTGTCGCTAAGCCGTTGTTAGGAATTTAGGGGCCAGAAGTTAACAAACCCTATCATGAGCTTTAAAAAAGTCTGAACTAGGGAATTTTCGACCAGACCTATCGCTCCAGCATATCGAGACACGCGGACTACTATACATAGCACAACGGGGGAAAATTGCACCCATTGAGACCACGCCCTATTTATGCCCCAATCGATTCGTCTGACAACTGCAACTAGCCTGCCGAATCAACTAACAGAATTCGTAGTTTGCGGTTAGGGGATGCGTGCCTTTTTTTATTTGTGGCGGCACCGTGTCACGAACTGCGACCGTTGTGCCACAGGCGGTGTGCGGCGACATTCAGGACCTGCCGGGCCGACGTTGGGGCCTGCTTGATTCCGCTTTTGCGTCGAACAGCCATGAGCTACGGTCAAAGCTCGAGACAACCTAAAATTGGAAAATCGCATGCGAACAATGACCCAGGCGTGCTTTGCGGCAAGCACCTGCGCAATCGTTGCCTGTTCGTTCCAGCCAGTTCCTGCTGCCGCGCAGACCCGAGCTGAAACGCTCCGGCAGGTCACCGGCAACTCCATCAATACGCTGGACCCGACGATGCCGGGTTCGACACGCGAGGCCTTCGGGCTGTCGATGAACGTTTACGACCGGCTGGTCACTTTCGAACGAAAGGCCCAGGGCAACGGTTTCATTTTCAACTACGACAAGATCCGAGGAGAACTTGCCGAGAGTTTCACCGTCGCACCGGATGGCTTGAAGATCACCTTCAAGTTGAAAAAAGACGCCAAGTTTCACGATGGCACGCCGGTGACGGCCGACGACGTCAAATGGTCGCTCGACCGGCACGTTTCGTCGAAGTCGCTGGCGGCGTCCCAGTTGGCCACCGGATCATTGACGAAGCCCGAGCAGTTCAAAGTCATCGACCCGCTGACATTCGAGGTCACGCTCGATAAGCCCGACCGGTTCGCGCTATCTAACCTTGCCACCGTCTACGCCGTCATTTTCAACAGTAAGCTCGCACAGAGCAAGGCGACGGCGGAGGATCCATGGGCACAAACCTGGTTGAAGGAAAACACCGCAGCCAGCGGCGCTTATACGATCGAGACGTATAAACCCGGTGAGCAGGTTGCAATCCGCCGGAACGAGGACTGGAAGGGTGGCGCGGATGGCAAGCCCGCCGCCTTCAAGCGCGTCATCATGCAAACCGTGCCGGAAGCTGCCACGCGCGCTAGCCTGATCGAGAAGGGCGACGCCGATATCTCGATCGATTTGTCGGCGAACGACGTGTTGTCTCTCGAAGCGAAGGCCAAGCTGAAGCTTGTATCGACGCCGCAATTCAACGCGTTCACGTTGATCGCCTTCAATACGAAAATGGCTCCCTACGACAACGTCAAGGTGCGGCGGGCGATTGCCGCGGCGTTGCCCTACGACGACATGTTCAAGGCGGCGATCTTCAAGCGGGGCGCGCCCCTGCACAACGGCACCTGGAGTGGCACGCCGGAGACGAGCATCTTTCCGCAGCCGATGCCGTTCAAGCAGGATCTCGCCAAGGCCAAGGCGCTATTGACCGAAGCCGGCTTCCCGAACGGCTTCGAGACGACGTTCTCGTTCAATGTCGGTTCGGCGCCGATTAGCGAGCCGATGGCGGCGCTGATCAAGGAGGCGCTCGCCAAGATCGGCATCAAGGTCGAAATTCAGAAGCTGCCCGACGCGCAGATCTCGACGCTGGTGTCGGAAAAGAAGCTGCCTTTCCTGGTGGAGAACTCGATCGCCTGGCTGCCCTCGACCGACTACTTCTTCCGCGTATTCTTCAATGGCCCGTCACGCTGGAATTACTCGTCGTGGGCGAATGCCGAAATCGACGAGTTGACCAAAAAGGCGCAGTTCGAGCAGGATCCGAAAGCCTATGAAGCGCAGGCCAAGCGCATGATCGCTTTGGCAGCCGACGAAGTGCCGCTGATCCTGTTATGGCAGCCGAACCAGGATGCGTTGATGGCGCCGGCAATCGAAGGCTACACCTACTGGTTCCACCGCCAGGTCGACTTCCGTGACTTGAGCCGCAAGCCTTGACCACCTTTCGCAGCATCGCGCGTCGGACCGGGAGACGGTTTGTCACCTCGCTGCCGGCGTTGTTGGGGGTCGTTATTTTTACCTTCATCTTGATGCGCGTGCTGCCGGGCGACCCGGCTGTATTTTTTGCCTCGGGCCCGAACGCGGGGCAGGCCGAGATCGAAGATCTGCGCCGGCAAATGGGTCTCGACAAGCCAATCCCGCACCAGCTAGTGTTGTACCTGCGCGATATCGCGACCGGCAATCTGGGACGCTCGCTGACCACCGGGCAACCGGTGTTGACTGACATTCGCCAACGCTTGCCCGCCTCGCTGGAGTTGACGTTTACCGCCTTGGCGCTCGCGTTGCTGTTGGCGATCCCGCTCGGGATCGCGGCAGCACTACGGCAAGGCTCTCTCGTCGACCATACGGTGCGGTTTGCCTGCACACTCGGCGTCTGCGTGCCGACGTTCGTCTCAGGATTACTGCTGATTTACGTGTTCTACTATCTCCTCGGCTGGGCACCGGACCCGACCGGGCGTCTCGACATCTTTACCTCCCCGCCGCCACGCCTTACCGGTTTCCTGCTGATCGACAGCCTCTTCGCTCGCGATGCGGAAGTTGCACGCGCCGTCGCAAGCCAATTGGTGCTACCAGCGGTCACCATGGCGTTGTTCGTGCTGGCACCCCTCGCCCGTATGACGCGCGCCTCGATGCTGGCGGTATTGAGCAGCGACTACATCCGCACGGCCGAGGCAATGGGCTTGTCGCGCGCCCGCGTGATTGTCGTCTACGCGCTGCGTAACGCGTTACTGCCAGTACTCACGATCGCGGGCATCGTGTTCTCGACGATGCTTGGCGCCAATGTGCTGGTCGAAAAAGTGTTCTCTTGGCCAGGCGTCGCGTCCTATGCGCTCGACGCGCTGTTGTCGGCCGACTACGCGCCGGTGCAAGGTTTCGTACTGCTGATGGCCTCGATCTTCGTCGTCGTCAACCTGACGATCGACGTGCTGTACGGCCTCGCCGACCCTAGGATCGGCATCGAATGACAACGTCGACGCTCAGTCATGCCGGTTACGTGCTGCGCGGCAATCCGCTGACAGCGATTGCCGGTTGCGGGGCGGCGCTCCTGGTCTTCGTCGCGCTGTGTGGGCCGTGGATCGTGCCCTACGATCCGATCGCATCCAACGTGTCGAATGCTCTGCAGCCACCGAGCGCCGCGCACTGGGCCGGCACCGATCAACTAGGCCGCGATATCCTCAGCCGCATTCTAGCGGCCACGCGGCTAGACCTAATGATCGCTGCATCGGCGGTTAGCTTATCTTTCGTTGCCGGCGCGCTGATCGGCAGCTTGTGCGGCTACTGGGGCGGCAGGATAGATCGCTGGGTCGGACGCATCGTCGATGTACTGATGGCGTTTCCCCTGTTCGTATTGGCGATGGCGATGGTCGCGGCACTGGGCAATCGCGTCGAGAACATCATCTACGCGACAGCCATCATCAACCTGCCATTCTACATCCGCTTTGCCCGCGCCGAAGTGAACGTGCGCCGCAACCTCGGTTGGGTCGAAGCTGCGCGCGCGTCCGGCAACAGCCACACGCAGGTCGTGACGCGGTTCCTGCTACCGAACATTCTGCCGGCGATGGCGGTGCAGATTTCGCTCAACCTCGGATGGGCGATTCTCAACGCCGCCGGTCTCTCCTTCATCGGGCTCGGCTTGCAGCCACCGACGCCGGAGTGGGGCATCATGGTGGCGGAAGGCGCGCGCTTCATCACCACCGGCAAGTGGTGGCTGGTGGCGTTTCCTGGCCTCGCGCTGATGCTCGCCGTACTGTGCTTCAACCTCTTGGGCGATGGATTGCGCGACATCCTCGATCCGCGGATGCGCACGTGAGCGGCCGATCGCGCATCGACAGCTCACCGCTCCTTTCGATCGAGGATCTGGCGGTATCGTTCTCGACCCGGCGCGGCATCGTCGAAGCCGTGCGTGGCATCTCGCTGACGGTCGCAAAGGGCGAGATACTCGGCATCGTCGGCGAGAGCGGATCGGGCAAATCGGTCACGGCATTCTCGGTAATGCGATTGCTCGATCGCGCGGGACGGATCACCTGCGGCACGATCCGGTTTCGCGGGCAAGACATCACCCGGCTCGGCGGATCGGACTTGCGTCAGCTGCGCGGCGCTGAAATGTCGATGATCTTTCAAAACCCACGCGCGAGCCTTAATCCGATCCGGCCCGTCGGCGACCAGATATCCGACGCGCTGCGCGCACATCGGGATATGTCGCGCGCAGATGCACGGGCGCGAGCACTTGATCTGCTGAAGGCGGTCCTTATCCGCGAACCGGAGAAGCGGCTTGATGCCTATCCGCACGAACTATCCGGCGGCATGTGCCAACGCGTGATGATGGCAATGGCGATGGCGTGCGAGCCCGACCTCCTCATCGCCGACGAACCGACGACCGGCCTCGACGTCACCACGCAGAAGACGGTGATGGACCAGCTGGCGGCAATGGTGCGCGGACGAGGCATGGCGATGATCCTGATCACGCATGATCTAGGACTAGCCGCCATGTATTGCGACCGGGTGGCCGTCATGGAGCAAGGGCTGATTGTGGAGGCGGCTGCGCCTTCAGATTTGTTCGGGTCCCCCCAGCACGCCTACACGAAACGGCTAGTTGCAGCTTCCCCGACCCCGGTCTCGACCGTCGAAAGCCTGTCACCGGATGGCGCGTACCGTTCGCCACCGCTCACATCGAGCGAGGCCAAAGCTGCCCCGCTCCTGACCGTCGAGAACCTGGTCAAACGCTTTGACGGCGGCGCGCCAGCTGTCGATGGCGTGTCGTTTGCCATTGGTGCCGGGGAAAGCTTGGGGCTCGTCGGCGAAAGCGGCTCCGGCAAGAGTACGATCTCACGCATCGTGTGCCGGCTGATCGACGCGACGTCGGGCGCGGTACACTTCGCTGGACGCGACATCGGCACGATCCCAGCGCGCGGATTTCATAAGGCACCAGAGCGCGCCGATATCCAAATCGTATTTCAAGATCCAGGCGACAGCCTCAATCCCCGGTACTCGGCCTTCGACTCGATTGCCGATCCGCTGCGCCGCTTGAAGGGCATCAGCGATGGCCGCGACTTACGCCAGCAAGTGCTCGCGTGCGCGGCGCGATGCGGTTTGCCGGCTGACCTGATGGACCGGTTCCCGCACCAGCTGTCTGGCGGACAGCGCGCGCGCGTCGGCATCGCGCGGGCTATCGCCGCCCAGCCAAAGTTGCTGATCCTAGACGAGCCGACGGCCGCGCTCGACGTCTCGGTGCAGGCGGTGATCCTGCAGCTGCTCGACAAGCTGCGGCGCGAGGAGGGCATGGCCTACCTGTTCGTCAGCCACGATCTCAACGTCATCCGCATGATGTGCGAGCGCACGATCGTATTGAAAGAAGGCCGCGTCGTCGAACAAGGACCGAGCGATGAACTGTTTGCCCGGCCCGCCGCTGACTACACGCGCGATCTGATCGCCGCCATCCCGCACTTCGATCCGGGCAATGCCACAGCGCGCGTGTAGCGGCCGATCGATTTACGCCATCGCCGGCTGGCGGATGAAGCGTTGATTACCGCCGCCCTTCCAGAGCCACAGCGCAATCGCCAGATTGAGGATGTTCCAGGCGATGCCATGTACGAAACCCAGCTGGTAAGACCCGGTGAAATCGAAGATGACGCCAGTCAGCCAGCCGCCGAGCGCCATGCCGACGATGGTCGACATGATCACCAGTCCAACGCGCGTGCCAGCCTCCGACGCTGGGAATTTCTCGCGCACGATGATCGCGTAGCTCGGCACGATTCCGCCTTGGCTCAAGCCGAAAAGTGCGGACACGATGTAGAGCGACATCATGCCGTCGAACGGCAGATACAGCATGAGTGCCAGGCATTGCAGTCCTGATCCGAGCAGCAGCGTCTTCACGCCGCCGATGCGATCTGCGATCCAGCCCGACGCGATGCGGCTGATGACGCCAAGCCCCAGCATGATCGACAGCATTTCGGCGCCACGCGCCGTGCCGAAGCCGAGATCCGCGCAATAGGCGACGATGTGGACTTGCGGCATCGACATTGCGACGCAACAGGCGAGACCCGCGATAATCAGCATCGTTTGCAGAAGCGCTGGCGAGGTCGAGGCATGAGCCTGGCCATCGCTGTTCAGCGTGGCGACCACCGGTCCAATTTCGATTGGCGAACGGCGGCGCAAAAGCAGCAGCAGTGGCAGCATGGTCGCCAGGCAAAATAGGCCGACGTAAACGTTCGTTTGCCGCCAACCGAAGTTTTCGATGCCATACTGCAGGACGGGTGGCCACAACGCGCCGGCGAGATAATTACCGCTCGCGCAGATCGCCACCGCGATGCCACGGCGGCGGCGAAACCAGTGCGAGATGTCGGCGATCAGCGGTCCAAACGTCGCCGATGTGCCGACGAGCCCGATAACGAGCCCCTGCACAAGAATGAATTCCGTCAGCGTCCGCGTCATCGACGTCAGCATGAAGCCGCCACCGATCGCGAGCGTGCCCAGCAGCAGCGGCGGCACGATGCCAACGCGGTCGGCAAGACGACCCATCAGAATGCCGCCCAGCGCGATGCCCATCATCGTCATCGTGTAGGGCAGCGATGCGGTGCCGCGCAGCACGCCGAAGTCTGCCTGGATCGTTGGCAGCGACACGACCACCGACCACAATCCGATGCCGCCGATCGTCGACAGCAGCAGCGAGACGAACAAACGGCGCCACGAATAACTGCTATCGATCAGATCGCTATCAGCGTGTCCGCCGCGCGCCATCGCGCCTTGGCTCGTCGTCGCCATCTCAAGACTTTCCCGCACCCTAAACCGGACTTTCTGCGCCAGGGTTACACGAATTCGGCTCGCGGGCACACAAGCGCGGCACGGATCTGCCATGCATCGGGCCGCGTTTGATGATATGAAATCGCCGCGTTATGTTCATATTGTTGCGATCATTGCTCGCCATAACCTCACTCATCGTCTCGTCAAAGGTAGTGCTGCGCCATCCATGGCCGTTTTGAACCCAGACATCCCTCAAGCCGAGCTGGCAATCGTCGAAATGACGAATGCGTTTCGCAGCGAACAGAATCTTGCGCCGGTCAAACCCAATCCGCAATTGACGGCGGCGGCTCGGGCCTACGCGCGGTTTCTGGCGGCGTCAGACATGTTCTCGCACACGGCCGACGGCCGGCAGTTCTCCGATCGGGCGAAAAGTGCCGGTTACGTCTTTTGCCAGGTGTCGGAGAACCTTTTTTCGAGCCTGGACAGCCGAGGCTTCGAAACCAAGCAGCTTGCTCGCGACGCTGTCGAGGGTTGGAAGAAATCGCCTGGTCATCGCCGGAACCTCGTTGCCCCACACGTCGTCGAGATCGGGGTCGGCGTCGCCAAGGCGAAGGGCGAGGAAAAGTACTTGGCGGTGCAGCTCTTCGGCCGGCCGCAATCACTCAAGTACGAGTTCAAAATTCAGAACGGCCTGACCGACACCGTCACCTACTCGTTCAACGGCCGCGCGCATGAGATCAAGCCGCGCTTCGTCATAACCCACGTCGGGTGCCAACCCGATCCGCTCACTTTCGAGCGGGTGGGGTCAGCGCTGTTCGGGAGGAAACTTACCGGCACCTATCAGGCGCGCGACGGCGACCTCTTTACTTTACGCAGCTCGTCATCAGGCGGCGTGATCATTGACGTCTCCGCTAAGCCGACGGACCCATCGCAACCGGCCGTCTCCTCGCCGCGACCGGTTACAAAGCCGGCGCCGGCCGCTAAAGCTGCGATCAGTCCGTGAGGCTGCGCCCGGCAAAGCGGCGCATCAGGTGCGGCAATCGCTGCCGGACGTCGGGCAACGGCTGATCGCGGGGGTGAAACACACGGCGCTCCAGGAAGTATTCTGTCAGCGCCAGCCCCGAAAGAACTTCTGCGGTGGTTACCTCCGAGGGCCGCTCGGCAGTGAGAAATGAAGGAAGAGCGAGAAGCTTGTCCTTGTAGGCTTCCCCCGCTTGCCGCGACACCGCACGACCCGACTTCGGCGAGACGTAGCCCAAATCAAATTTGGCACCGGTCGCAGCACACACCGTCAGATCGAGGCCGAAACCCAGTTCGCTCAAGAGGGCTAATTCCCAACGCACGTACAGCGCTGGCCACACCGTCGAGTCTTCGAGAAAGCCCAGCACAAAGAGGGTGATTTCGTACAAATTCGGATGCGGGTCGCGCTCTGGCAGCGTTCGGCCGAGCGCCGCAATCGAGCTGAGGCCGCCAAGTGCAAATGGCTCCTGCATGGCGGCCGACGCATAGCCCCGGCGAAGCTCGATCGTCGCGTGCCCAAGCTGATCGGCCAGACGCGCCTTCCAGGTTGCATCCACATGGTTGCCGATTTGCAGCGTCGGCCGCAGCCGTCTCGATCGGCCGCCGTGCACGAGCGAACTATGACGGCCATGACTGCGTGTCAAAAGCTCGACGACGGCAGCTGTCTCACCGTGCGGCCTCACCGATAGGATTATGCCTTCGTCCGTCCATTCCATGCGGGAGCTTATACAGCGTGCCGGGTCTAGATGTTGAGTGGTTTAGCTGGCGGTAACGCCGGTTGCAGCGGAATGCCGCGTGGGCCCGCAGCTGGCGGCTGAGCCGGTGCTGGAACCGGCGATGGTATCTGCTCGATCGCGCACGGGCTCGCACTGGCCACGCAGACGACGTTATGTTCGGTAAAGGGAGAACATGTCAGTGACTTGGTGATCGCAAGCCGCCAAGCGTTGAAGCGGGGCCCCGACACGCCGGCCGCCTTGATCCAAGCGTCGAGGGCTAGCTTCTGGCCTTCGGCGATCGTCTTTGCCACATGCGGTCCGCTGGTGACCTTCTCCTTGCATACTCTGACGGCCGCCTGCGTGGATGCAGGCAGAACGGCCAATAACGTCGCAATGCCAACAATCGCAGTGAGCCGCACGGATGCCTCCTACTCGCTTGGAAATTCGAGACCAAGTTCGCGATAGCGTTCGGGATCGTTGCCCCAGTTGTCGCGCACTTTCACGAACACGAACATATCGATCTTGTGTTCCAACAGTGACATGAGCTGCTTGCGCGCTTCCATCGAAATCGCCTTGATGGTG
>JANOOW010000230.1:0-3438 GCA_031421555.1 Hyphomicrobiaceae bacterium
AACCCAGGTGTGGTTGAAGTCAGCACGGTGGCCGCGATCACGGCATATCTAGGGTTCGGACGCATGACAAATCTCGCGGTTAGCGGGCGTATGCGGCCAGGATACCCAGAAAGTCGTCGGCTTTGAGGCTCGCCCCGCCGACGAGTGCACCGTTGACGTTTTCGACGGCCATCAGTTCCCGCGCGTTCGAGGGTTTGACCGACCCGCCATAGAGTAGCCGGAAAGCTGAACCGCCAGCGCCGAAGCGTTCGACGAGCTGACGGCGCATGAAGGCGTGCACTTCGGCGACGTCGGCGACGGTCGGGGTCAGGCCGGTACCGATCGCCCATACGGGCTCGTAGGCGATGACGGTATTGTTACCCGTCGCGTCCGCTGGAACCGAGCCTGCCAGTTGCCGTCCGATCACGTCGAGCGTTTCGCCGTTTTGCCGCTGAGCCGCCGTTTCGCCGACGCAGACGATGGCCGTCAGCTTGGCTCGATGTGCGGCTTCGGCCTTGGCTTTGACCGTTTCATCGGTCTCGCCGTGATCGGTGCGCCGCTCCGAATGTCCGGCGATGACAGCTGTTGCGCCGCAATCCCGCAGCATCGAGGCCGAGATGTCGCCGGTGTGTGCGCCTGTGTCCTTGTGATGACAATCCTGTCCACCAACCTGCAGTGCCGAACCGCGTGCAGCTTCGACGACGGCAGAAACCAAGGTCGCCGGCGGGCAAAGCATGACTTCCGCGTCAAAGGAGCCGATCCCGGCGCAAATCGACCGCGCTTGGTCGAGGCTCGACCGCAACCCGTTCATTTTCCAGTTGCCGGCGACGAGAGGTATCAAACTGGATTTTGCGGTGTCAGCCATGGATCGAATACCTATATGCGGCGGCGTATCGGCACCGCTATGCGGGCAGGCCTTGCATTCAGTCAAGGCTTGAGGTTCATAGCGTAACAAAAGCGTGTCCACCACCGGGAGTTACGTCCCGGACGAGCTGTTTCGTACAAAGCTCACGGCAGACGGCACGTCATCGACCGCCATCAACACCAGGAACTGTCTGCGATGCTCGAAATATTGCGCCGGGGCGCTCAAGGCTGGACTGCCAAGATCCTTTTTGGCTTGTTGGTCGTGAGCTTCCTGTTCTGGGGGGTTTCAGGCTCGTTCAGCGGCTACGGCGAAGGCTCGCTCGCGCGCGTCGGCAAAACCGAGATCTCGACTGCCGAGTTCCAGCAGTCTTATCAGACACAGTTCGACAACCTGCGCCGCCGGTTCGGCGGGCGCATCACCGCCGAGCAGGCGCGGGCCTTCGGCTTCGATCAGCAGGTGCTGTCGCAGCTGATCGGTGGCGCGGCGATCGACAACCACACGAAGGAGCTGCAACTCGGACTGCCGGAGGACGTACTTGCCGAGCGGTTCAAGAAGGACCAGCGGTTTCTGGGCGTCGATGGCAAATTCAGCCGTCCCGCGTTCGATTTCTTCCTGCGCCAGAACAATCTGAGCGAGCGCTCCTTCCTCAACGTCGCGCGTAAGGACGAGGTCCGCGACCAGCTGACGATCGCGCTGGTCGAATCGGTGCAGGTACCGGCGGCCACCATCGAGATGCTGCACAAGTTCCGTGAGGAAGCGCGCAAGATCTCCTATTTCACCGTCGACCCGTCGAAGGTCCCAGCGGTCGGCGAGCCGGACGACGCCAAACTGCAGGAACTGTACGAGCAGCGGAAGGCGACGTTCATGACCCAGGAGCAACGGACGGCCGCCGTCATGACGCTGACGGTCGATGACGTGAAGAAAAACATCACCGTCACCGATGCCGAAGTAAAGGTCGCCTACGAGGCTGATCCGGAGCGCTTCAACACGCCGGAAAAGCGCCGCGTACAGCAGATTTCATTTGCCGATAAGGCCAAGGCGGAGGCGGCCGCAAAGGCACTCGCCGCGGGCAAGCCGTTCGCCGAAGTAGCGGCGGAAGCCGGTGCCAAGGACAGCGATATCGACCTCGGGCTGGTCACCAAACGCGAAATGATCGATCCCAAGATTGCCGAGGCAGCCTTCAAGCTCGAGAAGGATCAGGTGTCGCCGGTGATCGAAGGCCGCTTCGTGAATGCGCTGGTGCGCGTCACTGCGATCGAGGCCGGCAAACAGAGGGCGCTCGCAGACGTTAGCGGCGAGATCAGGGATCGCCTGGCGCTGGAACGGGCGACCGGCGAAATCCAAAAGCTGCATGATCAGGTCGACGACAGCCGGTCGGCTGGCAAGACGCTGAAGGAAGTGGCCGCAGCTCAGAAACTGCCGTTGATCGACGTGGCGGGCGTAGATCGGACCGGCCAAACCGCCGATGGCAAACCGGCGCTGAGCATCCCGGGTGCTGAGGCGATCGTCGCGGCAATATTCGCAAATAAGCCCGGTATCGAATCAGAACCTGTCGAGCTTGCCGATAACGGCTACGCGTGGGTCGAAGTGCAGGCAATAACGCCGGCCAAGCAGCGCGAATTCGCCGAGGTGAAGGACGACGTCAAGAAACTGTGGGCCGAAACCGAGACCCGTAAGGCGCTAGGCGGCACAACGCAGAAGATGGTCGAGCGGCTGACCGCGGGCGAGCCGATCGAGAAGGTTGCAGCCGATGCTGGTGGCACAGTCACGACGACCGAGCCGGTATTGCGCGGCGGCAAGCCAACTGGCCTTACCGAACAGGCGATTGCGCAAGCCTTCGCACTTCCTGCCGGTGCCGTCTCGTCGACCGAGAGCGCCGATGGCAAATCGCGCATCGTCTTCAAGGTCGCCGAAATCGTACCCGCCCCGCCGATCACGCCCGCCCAGTCCGAGAAGATCAAGGCCGAGGTGGTTCGCCAGATGCAGTCGGAAGCGATGGCCGAGTACTTGGTGGCGCTGCAGGAGCGGTATGGCGTGACGATCAACAACGCCGCTCTTCAGCGCGCGGTTGGTGCGGACCGCCAGACCCAGTAACCAGCCCAGTAACGGCGATTCGCCAGCGGTGACCGCGCATGAGCAGGGACACGGATACCGGGATGTTCGACGTGTTTCCCGCGCGCAGCGGTTTCGAGCAAGGCTACGCGCGCGGCCAAGTCCAGCTGGTGTGGACCAAGCTCGTCGCTGATCTCGAGACGCCGGTTTCCGCCTATCTCAAGCTGACCGGGGGCGCAGCCAACGCAACCACCAGCAAGACCGGGGGCATGACATTCCTGCTCGAGTCTGTCGAAGGCGGCGCGGTGCGCGGGCGCTACTCGATCATCGGCTTGCGGCCGGATCTGATCTGGCGCGCCAACGGCAACGCCGCACAAATCAACCGGGAGGCCTTGCGGTCGCCGGATGCGTACGTGGACGAAATCTTGCCGACGCTCGCAGCGTTGCGCGCTCTACTCGCCGAAAGCCGTGTCGATGTTCCCGAGGGCCTGCCGCCTATGGCAGCCGGCGTTTTCGGCTATATGGGCTACGACACGATCCGC
>JANOOW010000231.1:0-2001 GCA_031421555.1 Hyphomicrobiaceae bacterium
CTTCACTTCCATGGGGTGCTCATTCAGCATGATAGTCCTCTCGTGTGTTGACCGTTGGTGCGCGTGCCTGGTGGTTGACGTAACAGTTGCGCGGCGTCGGCCATTTGCCCGATGAGCCGCTGCTGCCATCCCGAAGCTCCCCTTGCATCCCGCAAGGATTTGAGCCCCGTGTAACCCTCGCGCATGACCGCGCGGGCCTCCGTCCGCGTGAACCCAGCATCCTGCGTGAGCCACCGTTCGAACTCTCTTTCGGTCGGGCTTCGGCCGTCGAAGGCGCGTCCCTTGACCGAGCCGATGCGCGCGTCCGGCTGCATCGGGAATGTGACGATCGAGATTTCCCACAGGTCGATCTCGGCGAGATTGCGGATGCCGGAGCGCGCATCGCGTGCACCCGTCACAGCACGAAAGCCGATCGACAGTCCGTCGATCGCGCCAGCCTTCATCAGCGCGTGCACCTCGCGCGCCTTCGCGACCTCGAGTGCCAACCGCCCGCGAACGAACAGACCGCGCGCATCTTCGTACACGCGCTCCCACACGCCGATCGGCTGCCCCGGATCGTGCTGGAACAGCATGCGGATACCGGCTTGGCCGCGTTGCTGCAGGCTCGCCCGGAACGCGCCGGGCAACACGACGTCGGAGCCCAAATCGCGGCGATTGAACAAGCTCGCGTAACCTTCGAACGTGCCGTCGAGCGTGAGCTTGTCGAGACCGCTGCCGGTAAATTTCACTTCGTGCGCGCGCTCCATCGGCGTCGCTGAATTAGCGTCGTGCATGTTGGGGCGATCCTTGCTGTTGGGGAAAAGTCGGCCGTCGAATCATGCGCGGCGGCGAAGCGCAAAAACAAATTCACCCCGGCGTTGCCGGGGTGCGGGGTAGCGCGATGGAGGTTCGCGATCAGGCGCCAACGCGTCGAGCTGATCGAGATCGGGACGCAAGTGCAGTCCGCCACCGAGCCATCCCGACAGCGCCTTCGACGTCCGCGTCACCAGCGGGATCACCGTCTGCCGCCAGAACGTTCGATTGGCCTCCTGATAGTTCGAGAACGTATTGTCGCCAGGCAACTTCCATTATCCGAGCTTGTCTCGAATGCGGGTCAAAAACCACCGCAGCTCTTTCTCATCGGCAATTGCAAAGGCAGGGGAGCCCGCAGACCAGATGCGCTGCAATTCTACACCGTCAATACCTCGCTCAAGGACGCTCGTAAGAAAAGTCTTGATCGCATTGTGGTGCTCGTTACCAACGATCCGTACCGCTTGATCAATCCACTTTTCGACGTCAGTGGTTTCATCGAGACTGCCTTGCAGGAAACATCGCGTTAAGCGTCGAAACTCCTCGGGAACGTGCAACATCTCAGCACCTCTATCTGGTATTGTCATTCGTCGGATAAGCAGTATGAACCCTGTATCCTCGCGCGGTCCCTGGGTCGTGAACTATAAAGGCGCCTGCATTGTATGTCGGTCGCATGTAGGGTTTAGCACTGGCCTCGGGTCGGAAAGCCTCCATTCCTGTCGGGTGCCCAAATCTTCGTTCCAACCAAACGTCCTTAGCTGCCCCGGTGGCGACGGCGTCTACTTTATCAGTATTCTGCTCAATCAACCGGTTCACAAAATCGGTGGCCGACTCAAGTGAATCAAACGAACTCTGGCTCTTCTTGGCAATCGTGACAAACGGCGTTTTGATGACAGCACGTTCTACAACACCGAGTAGCTCAGCGTCACTCTTGCCAACATGATCCCGAATCGTGTGACCGCCTCGCAACTCTTCTTGCTTCAGATCAACAGAATACTCGCGCTCACCACCGATCTGAACGGGTAGCAGACCTTCATCGTCATCCGGTGCGAAATCGAACCGCCCGGCGGCATCGTGGTTGGGATTGAATTTCTGGTTCAACCCACCAACCCGCGGCCCGTAACCCGCCGCCGCGCGTTTCTCGTCGGTGGTGAGGAAGCGAGCGCCGTCGAGGCGGGCCCACAGCGCGCCGCGATCCGGCGCCAACGCGTC
>JANOOW010000232.1:0-4028 GCA_031421555.1 Hyphomicrobiaceae bacterium
GCGACGCCCTTTTGCCGACGTCTAGCAGGAGCGATAGTTTCCACTAGACGTCGGCGAAAATTCAACAGCTGCGCACAAGTGTCATTGCATAGGCGCAAGTTCCGGCTTGATCGTCTGTTGGTAAGATTGGCCCAGCTGCAGAAGCCTGGCTTCCGAGAAGGGGCGGCCAACCAGCTGAAAACCATTCGGCAAGCCGCCATCCCGCGCATAGGGCAGCGTCAATGCTGGCAGGCCCAGATAGTTTACCGGCCGGCAGAACAGCACGATGCGGCCCATCGCAGCCTGAAGCTGCGGGCCGCCGGTAACATCGAGCGCCGCGATCGTCGGCAGTGGATCGGCGAAGGTGGGCAGGATCGTCACGTCCGCGTTCGCAAACGTCTGTGCGAGCGTGCGCTGCAACATGGCGCCGCGTGCCCGGAGTGCCGTCTGGTGATCCGCGCCACTGACGAAATGGCCGAACTCGGTGCGGACGCGTACTTGCGGGCCGAAGTCAGCCGCGCGATGCCGCAAATGACGCCCGTGTGCGGAGGCGACTTCCGGCAGCTGCAGCAACTGCGTCAACCGGTCGAGCATGCCCCAGTCCGGGAATTCGACGCTGACCCGAACTGCGCCGGCGCTCTCGAATACGCGCAACGCGGTTTCGAGGCGCATCTGCACGCTGGGATCGGCCATTGCGAGCAGCGTCTCGTCGACGCCGATGCGTAAACCGTTGATCGGCTTGTCGATGTGCCGCCCGTAGCCGGGTACATCCCGGTTGGATGCGGTGCCATCGCGGCCGTCGGCACCGGCGATGACGCCGAGCATGAGCGCCAGATCACGAACGTCGCGCGCAATCGGCCCGATGCAGTCGAGCGACGCGGACAATGGCATCGCGCCAGCGCGCGAGACGCGGGTGTACGTTGGTTTCAGTGAGGTGACGCCACATGCTGCCGCCGGCAGCCGCAACGATCCGGCCGTATCCGAGCCGAGCGCTGCCGGCACGACACCGGTTGCTACCGAAATCGCCGATCCGGACGATGACCCGCCGGTAATGTGATCGAGGTTCCACGGGTTACGCGCGTGGCCGAGCACATAGTTATGGCCGGTCGGGCCAAAGGCGAACTCAGTTAGGTGAAGGGCTGCAATCTGATGACTACCCGCCGCCTCCAGCCGCGCAATCACGGTCGCGTCGGTTGCGCAGGGAGCATCCTTGCGGATCTTCGCACCCCAGCTTGGTATCCGCCCGCGACGGTCGAACATGTCCTTATGGGCGAGCGGCACACCGTGCAGCGGACCCAAAGCGCGATTGGCGGCAACCGCCGCATCCGCCGCTTTCGCCGAAGCTAGTGCTGCTTCATCCTCGAAGGCGATGACCGCGTTGGTCGTATCGTGTACCGTGCGCGCGCGCTTCAGCGCCTCAGCTGTCGCCTCCGCGCTTGTCGTCTTGCGCGTGCGGATGGCAGTGGCGAGGGCTGATAGTGAAGCCGTTCGAAGGTCCATGGTCAGTCTTCCTCAGCTTCGAGAACGGCGACGAAATCGCCAGCGTCCGCCTGCAGCGGCAATTCATCGGAGACGGCAAGCGCGGTCGCGGCCAAGCCTTCCATATGCGGTGTGATCAACTCCAGCCGCTCCGGGGGGATGGCGTGGCCTTGGAGGCTCTTTGGCAAGGTCGGCGGTTCAATCGGCACGGGCGCCCTCTCTTCTACTGGAGTGAAGTATCAGGATGCCCACCGGGCCCACACTAATCAAGCGCGTTAATCAATCGTTAACCATGCATGCGTAGTGAGCAGAAGGTCCGCTGAACTCGTCGCGCTGCTGGGGCCTTTCGCCATGTCTTGAAGGACGACCATGCAGACTTTCGCGGTTATTATTCTGGCCTTGCTGTCGTTGCTCGCGGGCTTGATCATCGAACCGCCCGCGGCCAAGGCTGCCGGCAAATCGAAAGCTCAGGTGGCCAAGCCAGCGCCAGCGGACAGCGCGTCTGACGAGCCCTACCGTATCGCCGCCGACGAAGCCACGAGCGAAACCAGCCGCCGCAGGGTCGCGGTTTTGCTGATAAAGCGGGTGCCGGAGGCGGAGATCGGCCGCATCGCCGATATAGTCCGGGCCAAGGAAAAGACGCCGTTCGAACGCACGACAGTCAGCTTCTACCTGCCGCGCATGAAGATCGGCGAGGACGCGTGGGCAACGGCGACATTCAATCCAACGCTCAAGATTTCCATCATCGGGTTGCGCCTCGACGAGGAGCAGGCGGCAATTGCCGAAGCGGCAAATGATCAGCGCCCACGCGTTGGTGTCTGGTTGACTGCGCCACCGGCGGCGGCCGGCCGGTTGACGATTTACCGTGAGGGCGCACGAACGCTCGCCGAGTGGCGCCTTCGCAACGGCGATAAGTCCGTGGAGGAATTGGTCGAGATGCGCGATCCGAAGGGCCGGCGTTTTGCGGCGAAGACCGGGGGTAAGGATCACTATCTGCTCACCTGGAATGGCGATCTGGAACTGCGCGATGGGCAGTCGGTTATCGCGACCGGTGAAAAGCTTACCGGCATCACCGGAACAAGTGCGCCGAAGCTTGCGCCGGTGGCATCGGTCAAGCAACGCTCACGCGCGGCGTCACCCAGGCCCGTTCAGACCTCGAGCAATGTGAGCAACGCTGGCCGCGCGTTGTCCGACAACCCGTCCCGGAATT
Organism: Hyphomicrobiaceae bacterium; assembly: GCA_031421555.1. Classification (GTDB taxonomy): domain Bacteria; phylum Pseudomonadota; class Alphaproteobacteria; order Rhizobiales; family Hyphomicrobiaceae; genus JAKFWF01. Next base: position 2,669 of record JANOOW010000232.1, read on the forward strand.
GATGCGGGTTTGGCTACAGCGCCGTTTGCCATTGCATCGGTATTTCGCGATATCCCGCTTTGGTGCAGCGTTTCGTGACAAGCCTCAGGCCGGTACTGCTTCCGGCTCCACTTCTGCCATGGCCTCTTCCCCGGTCGGCTCGGTGAAGCCACCTTCTTTGACCAATCGCGAAAACAGTCCGCCCTGCGCGACCAGCGCGCGGAATGTACCACGCTCGATAATGCGTCCTTCGTCCAGCACAAGGATCAGGTCGGCGTTGGCAACCGTCGATAGCCGGTGGGCGATGATGAACGTCGTGCGTCCGCGCCGCAGCGTGTCGAGCGCACGCTTGATCTTGCCCTCCGTCTCCGTGTCGAGCGCACTCGTCGCCTCGTCGAGGATCAGGATCGGTGCACTCTTGAGGATGGCGCGGGCAAGCGCGATACGCTGGCGTTCACCGCCGGACAAGGCATTGCCGCGCTCACCTGCAACAAAGGCATAGCCACCCTCTTTTCGCCGGATGAAGTCATCTGCCTCGGCAAGACAAGCTGCCTCTTCCACTTCCTCATCAGTCGCAGCCGGGCGGCCGATGCGGATGTTCTCGGCGATCGACCGGTTGAACAGGCCCGCTTCTTGAAACACGACGGCGATCGAATGACGCAACGTATCCAACGTCACGTCACGGATATCCTGACCATCGATAACGATGCGGCCTTTGTCGGGGTCGCGCAGCCGTTGCAGCAAGGCGAGGGTGGTCGATTTGCCGGATCCGGTGGGGCCGACGAGAGCGATCGTCTGTCCGGGTTTGGCGGTGAAATTGAGTTCGAACACGCCTTGTTTGCTGGTGCCGTAGCGGAAACTAACGTTCTCATAGGCGACCGACCCGCGCGCGTCCTTGAGTTCGGTCGCACCGGGTTTTTCGACGATGGCGACGCTGGCGTCGATCAAGTTGAAGTAGGACTTCAAGGTCGGCGCCTGCATGAAGATGCGGGCAACGAAACCAGAAAGCTGATCGAGTTTGCCGATCAGCAGCACGGCGAAGCCGACGAATGCGACGATGCCGCCGACCGTCATCTCGCCGCGCGCCTTCAAAATCGCACCGAGCGTGAAGACGCAGACCATCGTCACCGTCGAGGCAGCGCGCGATAGCACGGTGGACACCCCCCACCAGGTCAAGACCGGATATTGTGCGGACAGGAGCCTGCCCATCAAACCGCGGAGTTCCATCGCCTCAGCTTGCAGACGTGCATAGCTTTGCACCACGGTCACGTTGCCAAGCACATCGCCGACACGGCCGAGCACTTCGATATGATGCCCTTCGACCGCCGCCTGCCCGTCCGAGGTGCGGTTGACGGTCACTACATTGATCGCGGCATAGATG
>JANOOW010000233.1:0-2750 GCA_031421555.1 Hyphomicrobiaceae bacterium
GCAGCACCGATCGCTTTCTCGCGCTGAACCGCAACGAGGGCGTCACGATGATCGAAGTACGAGTAGAAGCCCTCGGTGGCGGCACTCACGATCAAGGCACTGCCCACAAGCGCGACCAAAAGCGCCGCATACTTTCGAAAAAGCCGTCCTTTTGATTGCGCCAACAAATCGAACAGTGCACGCCGAAACCGCATCGCAACAACACCGGCCGATGTCATTCGAGGACCTCGTCGGCGCGGATCAGGATCGCGGGTGGAATTTTGAGGTCAAGGGTAGCGGCGGTCCGGCCGTTAACGACAAGTTCGAACTTCGTCGGAAGCTGGATCGGCAGATCGCCTGGTTTTTCCCCCTTCAGGATTTTATCGACATAGCCGCCAGCGCGACGGAAAAGATCCAGTATGTCCGGTCCATAACTCAGTAGCGCGCCGACATCGACAAAGTCGCGGTGCTCGGCAACGACTGCAATGCGAGCGGTAGCTGCGGCCTGGACGATTTCGTTTCGAATCGTCGTTGTCAGGAAATCACGGATCACGATCAAGGCCGTCGCGCCATCCGCTTGGAGTGCTGCAAACTGATGCGTCAGCTCGTGCGCCGATGTTGAACTGATCGCGCGCCGGGAAACCGCAAGTCCCTGTGCATGAGCGTCGCGTTCCGTTGCGGCGCCCCACTTGCTGAAAGTCGGATCGGTGCCATTGTGCAAAATGCCAAGGACCTTGAGGCCGGGCATTAGCTCTTTCAGCAGCTCGATGCGCTTGGCAGCAAGCCCCTCGCCCATCGATGAAAATCCCGTCACCGTGCCGCCAGGGCGGGCAAGGCTATCGTACAACTCCGGATCGGATTGAAGGGGCGGCAGCTGCAGGGCCACAATCGGAATGCTGGTCACGCGCCGGGCTGCCCGCGCCGCAGCCTGACCCGGTGCTATCAGCACATCGGCCTGCAACGTCACCATCTCCATGATGATTGCGTCGGCTTGGCTGAAATCACCATTGGCATGGCGGCTTTCGATGCGGATATTTTTTCCTTCAGTCAGTCCGGCGTCGCGCAGGCCCTGTCGAAACGCATCAAGAAACGGCCGGTCACCCTCTACCGACGATAGGCCAATGAAGGCAACGATCGGTAAGCGCTTTGATTGGGCACGCGCGGTGATCGGCCAAGTCCATGCCGCAGCCGCCGCCCCGGCAAAGGTCCGCCGATCGATCATTCGATTACCTCGTCGGCGCGGATTAGGATGGAGGGCGGGATCGTCAGGCCGAGGGCCTTGGCGGTTTTGAGGTTGATCACCAGCTCGAACCGGGTCGGCTGCTCGACGGGGAGGTCGGCCGGATTTGCACCTTTGAGGATTTTGTCGACGTAGATCGCGGAGCGCCGTGTGAGATCCAGATGGTTGGGTGAGTAGCTCATGAGACCGCCCGCCGCCACGTTATCCCTGGCTCCAAACATAATGGGCATGCCGTGCTTCAGAGCGAGTTCGGCCAGTAGCCCCGGCGCGCCTCGACCGCGAACGGTAAGCGAAGTCGAAAAGACGATAACCGCGTGGACACCGTCTTGCGCCATTTTCGTGAATGCGCCCTCGAAGTCCTCGACGGTTTGCACCGGAGCCAATTGGAGCTCAATTTTCAACCCCTCGGCGGTTGCCTCGATCGCCTTCAAGTTGGCGACATGTGACGGTGCAGCCGGGCTGACGAGCACGCCGACGCGCGTCGCATGCGGCGCGATTTCTTTCAGGAGATCCAGTCCCTTGCCGATGAACTCAGATTGCAGCAGCGCCAGCCCAGTGATGTTACCGCCGGGACGGGCTAGGCTTACAACGTGGCCTACGCCAACAGGATCGGCATGCGTGGCGAATACGATGGGGATCGTCCGGGTCGCCTGCCGGGCGGCTTCGACTTCGGTAGAAGAGGTTGCGAAAATGACATCGACATTTGCAACGGCCAGTTCGGTCGCGAGTTCGCGCAGCTTGACCACTCCTTCGGCCCAGCGGAACTCGATGACAAGCGTCTTGCCCTCGACATAGCCGAGATCGCGGAGGCCGGCTCGCAGCGCCTCGACCCGGCTCGCAGCAGCGGCAGCGGTCCCGAAGCTCAGGTAGCCGATCCGCGCGATGCGCGCTGGCTGCTGGGCGCGTGCAGTGGGCGGGCACAACATACCTGCTGCCGCCCCACCAATCCCGGCAATGAACTCTCGCCTGTTCATTCGATCACCATGTCGGCGCGATCAAGCATGCGCTGAGGAATAGATATACCTAAGGAATCTCTGAACAACCCGCGGATCATGGCACACTGGTGTCATTGATTCGAGGGGGCTGCCATGAACCAGCTGAGCTTTGCGTCGCTTGACTTTGCGGCAAAGAAGAAGCGGACGAAGCGGGACGTTTTCCTGGCCGAAATGTCGGCCGTGGTGCCATGGGGCGTGCTCGCGGCGCTGATCGAGCCGCATTATCCGAAGCTTGGACCGAAGGGCGGGCGGCGACCGTTTCCGCTCGGCACGATGCTGCGCATCTATTGCCTGCAGCAGTGGTACAACCTGTCCGACCCCGGCGCCGAAGAAGCACTGTACGACATCCAGTCGATGCGCGCGTTCGCAGGGCTTGAACTCAGTCGCGACGCCATCCCGACGAGACGACGATCTTGAACTTCCGTCACCTGCTCGAACGCCACGACCTGACGAAGGCGATTTTCGCGGCCGTTGCCGAGCATCTTGCGGCGAAGGGCGAGCTGCTGCGCGGCGGCACCATCGTGGACGCGACGCTG
>JANOOW010000234.1:0-3391 GCA_031421555.1 Hyphomicrobiaceae bacterium
GTTTCAAGTTTTTGTGCAATGGTAATTCCGCCCACGTCTTTGATGCCGCACATGGCATCGGCGCCGTCTCCATCGTAGCCAGAGACAATGACGGCGATCAGTTGTCCGTCCCAGTTTTCGGTGAGTGAGCGCAGGAATACTGTGATCACGTCAGGCCATCCCCGCGGCTTTGAAATCGGTTTGAGCCGGAATTCTCCATCGAGTACGTGTAGATCACGCAGTGGCGGGATGATAAATACGCGGTTGGGTTGTAGATCTAGTCCTTCAGAAATCAGGTCGACCGGCATCTCTGTGTAGCGCGGGAGGATTTCGTGTAGCCGGGTGTATACGGTTCGCAGATGATTGACGATGATAATTGCAACGCCCATGTCAACGGGGAGATGTTTCAGCAGCCGAATATAGGCATCGAGCCCTCCGGCAGAACCGCCGACGCAGACGACAGGGAAATCTTTAGTAGCTTTCATCCCTTCAACTCCGCTTCGTGCTGCGTCAACCTGTGATCAACCGGCGAATCGACCGCGTTATACGTCCTTGTGATCGCGCAATAGCGTGTTCAGTGTCTTAATCAGTAGCTCTGGCCGGCACGGTTTCGGAATGAAAAGTGCATCTGGAAAGATTCCCTGCATTTGTTCCGGCGAGTAACCGGAAGTTACGATGAACGGCAGCTTGCGGGCTGCCAGCGCGATGGCAGCAGGGCTCGCGCTCACACCCGCCAGATTGGCATCGACGATCGCCGCATCGCAGGCGCCACTCTCGATCAGCACCAACGCCTTTTCGAGATTCTCCGCCACGCCGGCGATCTGAAAACCAGCGTCGACGAGTACGTCCTCCAGGCTGAGCGCAATAAATGGTTCGTCCTCGATGATGAGAACACGGAACGTGCGTTGCTTATTGACGAACTTCAGCGGCATTGTTTTATCTCTTCTCCATCGTGTTAGCGACGGGCGCACTGAGTTTCCACGATAAGCCGCTTTCGCTATATTCAATCTGGGCAGTGCCAGCGACTGCCGATTCGACCATGCGTCCGATCACCAATTGGCCAAAACCTTGACGGGTGGGCGGAGCGACCTTCGGGCCGTCCTCCTCGAGCCAGTGCATCGTAAACGTCGGTGCGGGTACATCGGCGACCTGCCAGGTGATGTGGACCCGCCCCACTTTGTTCGACAGTGCGCCGTATTTGCTGGCGTTGGTGCCAAGCTCATGGAGCGCCATGCCAATGCCCTGTGCAGCCGCCGGTGTCAGGCGTACAGGTGGTCCGTTGAGGAAGATGCGTTGCCCCAACAGGTCCTTGAAATGGGCGAGTTGGCCTTCGACGAGGTCGGATACTTCGACACCCTGCCATCTGTTACTGACCAGCAGGTCCTGGCTGGTGGTAAGCCCGCCAATCCGGTCGACAAGGCGAGCGATAAATGTTGCCGGGTCGGAGTGCTTTGCGGTTTGTAGGGCGATCGCCTGCACGACGGCAAGCAGGTTCTTGGCCCTATGGTTGATTTCGGACATAAGCAGCTTGCTGTGCTCCTCCGCGCGCTTTAATTCGGTGACGTCGAGATTGGTGGCAAAGGCCCGCAACGGTTTGCCATTTGAACCGTTCTCGGTGGACCAAATGGATTCGATGACGCGTTCGATCTGATCGTCGCCGCGGACGCGGTAAGCAATCTTGCCGTACTGGACGCCATCGAGAAATTCCTGGAGCGCCGCTTCGACGCGGGGCCGGTCGAGGGCGACGACGTGGTCGAGCAGCAGTCGGGTGCCTCCTCCAGCATCGGCTGCTTCTTCGGTAGGTGATGCATACCCCATGACCGTCGCGAAATTCTCCGCAGTCCGAATTCGGCGTCGTGCGAAGTCGATTTCAACGTATGTGAGACCTGCTGCGTCCGCCGCATGGCGCAGACGGTCTTTACTCTCCCGCAATGTTTCGTCAGCCCACGCGCGCTCGGTGATATCTTCGATCGCCAGTACGATGAGCGGCTCGTGCTCGCCAGCTGGCGAGAGGCGTTGCGCATTGAGGATCATGATCCGCGCGCCGATCTTCTCAAAGGTATGGCGAACTTCGTAGTTGTCAATCTGACGGTCCCGCGGCAGCAGCTCTTCGAGCAAGGTGCGCAACGCAGCGATGTTCCATTGGCCGTTGCCGAGATCATAGATAAGCCGGTTTTCGGTCGCCTTTGGATCAACGTGAAACGTCTCGTAGAACGCCGCGCTCGCTGTCTTAACGCGGAGCCCCGCATCCAACACGACGAGCGGGCTGCGCATGCTGGCGACGATGCTTTCCGCGTAATCGCGCGCCAGTTGAAACGAGGCGTTGAGCCGGCCGAGCTCGAGGTTGCGGCTATTGAGCTCGTCGTTGACGGTAGCGAGTTCTTCGTTGCTGGACTGGATTTCCTCCTTCGAGGTCTCGAGTTCCTCGTTGACGCTCTGCATTTCCTCGTTGGCCGATTGTGCCTCCTCATTGGCTGATTGCAGCTCTTCGTTCGCCGCCTCTTGCTGCTCGATGACGACCTGCAGATACTCGCGCGTGGCCGCGAGTTCCTGTGTGAGCCGAACGAGTTCGTCACTGGTGAGGGCTGCAATGTGGGCAGCAGGTGTCGTCGTCGCGGTAGCATCTTCTAGCATCCCGGACGAGCTGCTATCCGGCTTGCCATGCTCGGCAAAAAGCACCAGGAAGCCGTTCTGTTTGCCGTCGCCCGCCTTGATCGGAATCACCTCGACCGCCAGCTCCCGAAAGCCGTTGTCGCTTTTTACGCGCAAGCGCTCTTCGCGCACCGGTCGGTTTTCTGCTCCCGCGCGCAAAATCGCAGCACGAACGCCGACGAGCAGCCCCTCGCGCAGCATCTTCAAAAGGTGCAGGCTCGGTGCACCAGCTGCTGGGGCGAGATAGGCGCCGGTATCCCCACGAAACTGGACGATCTCCATGGCGGCGGAAATGACAACGCCTGGCGGCGCGTATTTCGCGAGCAGGATGCGCTCGGCCTCTTTGTGCAGATCGGCTCGCGGCACTGCCTTCACGGCAGGCGCCCCCCTCAGAAACGGATCGGCTCTGCCAGCCTCGAACGCAGGGCGGAATGGCAGACCAGGCGTACTGGCACCAGGACGCCGTACGAAGATCTTGTTCCGCTTGTCTTCCACGTCGAACAGCGCGCGCGACGCACCCGCGGTCTCTGACTTGCCGAGCCAAAGTTGGCCGCCAGGCTTCAGCGAATAGTGCAGCAACGCCATGATTTGCTTTTGAAGCACGGGCTCCATGTAGATCAGCAAGTTCCGGCATGATATGAGATCGAGCCGCGAGAAAGGTGGATCCCCGAGTACATTGTGATGCGAAAAAATACAGTGCTCACGAATGTCTTTACTGATGCGATAGCCGCCCTCCTCCTTGGTAAAAAACCGCTGGAGG
>JANOOW010000235.1:0-7500 GCA_031421555.1 Hyphomicrobiaceae bacterium
CGTGCGTTGTCCGGTCATTACGATCAGGCAGCGCGGGCGGCGGCAAGTCTGTGATTGGTTTTCCAGAGTCAGGCAAAGGCGAAAGTGAGCTGAACCGGAATTGCACTTTCACACCGTTTCGGCTTTCTCTTCGCTTTCGGCTCGTCAGGCTCGTTGCGCGGGAGTCCTGCACCCGCGACCCATCCGGTGATATCGAAGCCGAGTTTAACGAGGATACCTTCGGTCACGCGGATGGCATGCTGGTGATCCGCAGGCGACCACGCTTTGCGCCCGGCATTGCGCATACGCCGGTTCGCGGCGTCTTCGCCTGCACAGCGCGCCAATCGCAAAGCCTCTTTGTAAGACCCAACCCGCACGCGTGGTCACCCCCGGTTTGCGCCAGGATGTACGCCTTGCGTTCCCCACGTCAAGCAGCGATTGTGCGAAAGCATTAGTTATCTTCAGGGGCGGGGCGGGCATGGCCAATCACTTGTATTACGGTGACAATCTCGACGTGCTGCGTGAGAGCATCAAGTCCGAGAGCGTCGACCTCGTCTACCTCGATCCCCCGTTCAATTCGAACGCCAACTACAACGTGCTGTTCCGCGGCCCCTCCGGCGAATCCAGCCAAGCCCAGATCGAAGCGTTCGAGGATACGTGGCATTGGAACAACCAAGCCGAACGCACCTTCGACGAAGTCATGCAGGGGCGGAATTCAGACGTTGCCGAGATGCTGCGCGCCATGCGCTCGTTCCTCAAAGACAACGACATGATGGCCTATCTGACCCACATGGCCGTGCGGTTGGTCGAATTGCATCGCGTGTTGAAGCCGACCGGCTCGATCTACCTCCACTGCGACCCGACCGCGAGCCATTATCTGAAGCTCATTATGGATGCGGTGTTTGGTCGGGACAACTATCGAAATGAATTGATATGGAAGCGTAAGGCTGGTCGTGGCGAAACAAACAGGGCAGCGGTAAGATTTGGGGTGAGCCACGATACAATTCTGTTCTATGCTCGTTCGAATGATAGTCCTTTCATTCGTCAGACCCGAGAGAATAATCCAGACTATATCGCATCTAAGTTTGTACATTTTGAAGACGGGCGCCGCTTCCGACTAGACAATCTCACTAGCCCATCGCTGCGACCCAATCTAATATACGATTACAAGGGTTACTTGCCACCTGAAAAGGGATGGGCAGTTTCGCGAGAAACAATGGAGCGCATGGACGCCGAGGGCCGTGTCCACTTCCCAACAGATAAAACAAAGAGACTGCAGCGAAAGCGTTACTTTGACGAACTCGAAGGAGAAACCGTTGACACTTTGTGGGACGATATCTCTCCAATCAACTCCCAAGCTCAAGAACGTCTCGGCTATCCAACTCAAAAGCCTGTGGCCCTGCTCGAACGCATTCTCTCCGCATCCTCCAATCCCGGCGACGTGGTGCTCGATCCTGTGGCTGCGGCACGACGGTGCACGCGGCCGAAAAGCTCGGCCGGCAGTGGATCGGCATCGACATCACGCATCTTTCGATTTCGCTGATCGAGAAGCGCCTCAAGGACGCCTTCCCCGCAATCAAATTCGAAGTCCACGGCGCGCCGAAGGATCTCGAAGGCGCGCGCGATCTTTCCAACCGGGACAAGTATCAGTTCCAGTGGTGGGCGGTGTCGCTGGTCGATGCCGTGCCGTTCGGCGGCAAGAAGAAGGGCGCGGACGGCGGCATCGACGGCCACATCTTCTTCAAATCCGGCGCCAAGACGACCGAAAAAGCCATTGTCTCGGTCAAGGGTGGCGGTGTCGGTGTCAAGGACATCCGCGAGTTGACCGCCGTCGTCGATCGCGAGCGGGCGAAGATCGGCGTCTACATTTCGCTCGAACCGCTCACCGGCCCAATGGTAAAGGAAGCTGCCGGCGCCGGGCTTTACGACGGCCCGACCGGTAAGGTGCCGAAGATTCAGCTGTTCACCATCGAAGAGTTGTTCGGCGGGCAAAAGCCCCAGATCCCACTTATCGAGCGCGGATTCAAAACCGCCGCTCGTGAGGCCCGCGACGATCAGCCAGAGCTCGAACTTTAACGCTTCATTCGCGTGCAGCTAGGCCAATTCAGTAACCGACTAATCTAACCTAGAGATGAAACCGCGTAACTCCACCCCTCAGTTCAGCCGTGTCCACGTCGTCGTCTTGCAGAGCACGACGGCGGTGCAGCCGGATAAATCCATCGTCGTCTTGCTCTTTACGACGAGCGTGCCGGCATACATGCCTCCATCAGCCCGATTGTAGAGCTGGCCCTTCCACTCGTTCGACCCGGTCTTCTTGGCGCCGGACATGATGACAAGACCGGCGACCGGCCGACTCTTCTTGGCGGCATCGGGGTTCTTGTCGTCGGACTTTTGGCCGTCGGTCACCTTGACGATTTTAGCGCACATGCCGTCGCCACATTTATAAACTTCAACGTTGCTACCGTTTTCTGGGTGCTTCCAGAGGCCGAATGCATCCTCGGCGGTTTGTGCAGTTGCCATTCCGGCAGCGAGCGCGATCAACGAAGCGCCGGCAGATCCATATAAAAGGGTTCTCATCGATGTCTCCCCCGCGTAATCTTGTGAACGTGACGGTCTAACCTTAGACGGCAGAGTAGCACGCGGCTGGGTCGAGAAAAGTGTTCCCTGCCTAAACGCCGCATGAATAAGTGATTTCAGCCGGGCCGTGTGACCCGTGTGCGCCAGCCGAGAGCGACGAGCGCGACGACGAGCGTGGCAAATCCGACTTCCAGCAACCCAACCGGTTCGCCGAGCAGAATTGCCGCGCCAGCGAGCGTGACGAACGTCTGCAGCAATTGCACTTGCCCGACCTTGGCGATGCCGCCGAGCGCGAGGCCGAGGTTCCAGGCAAAGAAGCCGATGAACATGCTGAAGATCGAGACGTATAGAAAGCCAGTCCACGCTCTTGCGCTCGCGTTCCACGGAATGGGGCCGCCGAGCGCATACGTCAGTGCGACAGTGACCGGCCACGACGCGACGAGCGCCCATGAGATCGCCTGCCATCCGCCGATACGGCCGGCGAGCTTGCCGCCTTCTGCGTAGCCACCCGCCGCGCAAATGATCGCGCCAAACAACAACGCGTCGGCCCACCACGGCGTCGGCGCCGTTGCGGCGTGGCCGCTGCCGTGGATGATCGCGTAGGCGACGACGGCGGCGCTGCCCGCGATGCCGCAGATCCAGAACTTGCGCGATGGCCGTTCGTGCGCGACGACGACGCTCGCCATCGCTGTCGCGAGGGGAAGGATGCCGATGATGACCCCTGCGTGAGCGGCCGGCGCAACCTTCACCGCGAGCGTCGAAAGTATCGGAAAACCCAAGATGACGCCTAGGCTGTAGCGTGCCAGTCCGCCCCATAATGCGCGTTCGGGAAACCGCGTGCGGGTCACCAGCAGCACGATGGATGCCAGTGCTCCTGCGACAACCGCACGGCCGATGGCGACGAACATCGGCTGCATTTCCACGACTGCCATGCGCGTGAAAGGAAACGTGAGCCCGAAGATCATGACGCCGAGCAAGCCAAACAGCAGGCCGCGTTGCTCATCACGAGCCTTTTGCAAGGACCCGGCCGTGGCGTCAGGTTGCACGAAGACTGCCATCGATCGCGGCCTAGCTGTTGTTGCATCAAAGGCAAGCCCCTATAGCCCGCCTGCGACCGAAGCAACCCACCTCAGTTCTAATGATTCGACCCTTCAATTTACGGGCGATTGGCGCTATGCAGGCGGCCATGCCTTGGCAACTCACCACTGGACTCCCCGAGACCGCGACTCGCGACACACCGCGCGCACGGCCAACGCTGCTCGAACGGCTGTGGCGCATACTGGGCCTCGATGCCTCGCCGCGACACAACTCGGTGGCGTTCACGATTGCGCTCGTCTCGCTGTCGGCAAAGCTCGCCAAATCCGATGGCGTAGCGTTGAAGATCGAAGCCGAAACGTTTGAACGGCTGCACGACGTAGCGCCGGCGGAACTCGTCAACGTGCGCCGCATCTTCGATCTCGCGGCCAAGGATTCTGCCGGCTTCCTGGCTTACGTGCAAAAGGTCGCAGACTTGCTTAGTCACGATCGTGCCTTGCTGCACGACGTGCTGGAGGGCCTGTTCCACATCGCCGCCGCCGATGGCATCCTGCATCCAGAAGAGGAGAGATGCCTGCGGCAAACGGCTGACCATTTCGGCTTGTCGGATGCCGAGTTCAGATCGATGCGGGCGCTGTTCGTGCACGACCCCGACGATCCTTATGCAGTATTGGGTTTGACCGCCGACGCTACCGATGCGGTACTGAAGGCACGCTTCAGGCAACTTGCGCGGGAGCATCATCCCGATCTCCTGATCGCGCGTGGCGTGCCGAAAGAATTCATCGCCGTCGCAACAGCCAAGCTCGCAATGATCAATGCCGCTTACTCGGTGATCGCCAAGGAGCGCGATGTTCGATGATGCGGCCTGCGTCTTTCGAGCCGGATTGCGCGTTGGCAACGCACGTGCACGCCTCGCCCTGCGTGGGCGAACGCCACCACGGCATGCGGCCGGCGATCCTCCTTCTGCACTACACCGGTATGCCGAGCGCTGCGCGTGCCATCGATTGGCTGTCGCGGCCCGAGAGCAAGGTTTCTTGCCACTACGTGATCGACGTGGACGGCCGCATCACGCAGATGGTACCCGAAACATTGCGCGCTTGGCACGCGGGCCTGTCCTACTGGGCGGGCGAGCGCGACATCAACTCAGCCTCGATCGGCATTGAAATTCAGAATCCCGGGCACGAGGATGGCTATCACGCTTTCTCGCGGGCGCAGATGCGGGCCGTGCGCGATCTTGCGCGCGATATTCAGCAGCGGCATCCCATCGCGCCGGAGCGGGTGCTGGCGCATTCTGACGTGGCACCGTTGCGCAAAATCGATCCGGGCGAGAAGTTCGATTGGCGATGGCTCGCCAAGTCCGGCGTCGGCCATTGGGTGCCGCCGGTCGCGATCCGCGGGTCCGAAATGGCGGTGAGCGATCGCGGCCGTGCTGCCGCGATGCTCGAGACTTACGGCTATGGCATCGCCGTCGAAGGCGTCTCGGGCCCTGAGCTGTCTACCGTCGTGCGCGCATTTCAGCGCCACTTCAGACCGGCGCGGGTTGACGGGATCGTCGATTATTCGACGCTGGCCACATTGGACCGGCTGCTCAATGCGCTGGCCAAAGGCGCGATTCTCAACTGAAAGCCTGATATGCGATGCAGAAGAAGATCGATCCCGCCCGGGATGTGGCGCCGCCGGGCTTGCGGCCGATAGATCTGTTGGCGGTCGTCTGCCTCGTCGCGTGTTGTGCGGCCTGGGGGCTCAATCAAGTAGCAATGAAGGTCGCGAACGATGGCATCACACCGTTGTTTCAAGCGAGCATTCGTTGCGCCATGGCAGCCGTGCTGGTTTGGCTTTGGTCGGGCTGGCGTAAGATCCCGTTATTCGAGCGGGATGGCACTCTATGGCCGGGTATCGCCTCCGGCCTTTTGTTCTCGGTCAACTTTATGTTCATCGGGCCGGGGCTGTCCTTGACCGAAGCTTCGCGCGGCGTCCTGTTCCTCTACACGGCACCGTTTTTCGTTGCCGTCGGCTCGCATTTCCTGTTGGCAGGCGACCGCCTCACGTTGCTGAAAGTGGTGGGTCTGCTGGCGGCCTTCGCAGGACTGATGGTTTCCGTCAGCGATCGATTGACCGGCGATATCTCCGGACCGAAGTTGCAAGGCGACCTGATGTGTCTGGCCGCTGGGTTTTTTTGGGCGGCGACGACCCTCGTCATCCGGGCGACATCGCTGCGGGCGATCCCGGCGGAAAAGAACCTGTTCTACGAACTGGTAATCGGCGCGCCGATGTTGCTCGCGGCCTCCTGGCTCGCCAACGAGCAGGGCATCGTGGCCTTGCCGCCGGTAGTGATCTGGTCGTTCCTTTACACGACGGTGATCGTGGTCTTCGTCAGTTATGCCGTTTGGTTTTGGCTGTTGAACACCTATCCCGCGAGCCAGGTGTCGGTGTTCACTTTTCTCGGACCGATATTCGCGGTGGCAGCCGGCTACTTGTTGCTCGACGAACCGATTACATGGCGACTGGGCGTGGCGCTCATGCTGGTAGCGCTAGGCATTTACCTCGTCAACAAGCCGCGTGCGCAAACTTGATTTCGACAAGCGCATCTTCATTTGGAGTGCTATGACTTGGATTGTAGCCAAACATCGAGATCGCATGAACCAAAGCAAAACACTAGATGCGCAGGCCGACGCCATCCTTCATCAGCATGGCGATGACGTCCATGTGCATGGCCCCAATTGCAACCACGGGCACGATCATGGGCACCAGCACGCGGGCGAGACGTTTGTGCGTCCGGCAGCTAAAGTTGGGCGCAACGATCCGTGCCCCTGCGGTTCCGGCAAGAAGCACAAGAAGTGCTGCCTAGGCTGATCTGTTAAGCCGCCATATCGAAAAGTTGAGAGCGCCGGCAATGGTCACCCAGGCGAGGTAGGGCCAGAAAAGCATGCTGCCGACGCGGTCGATCGGCCACGCCATATACGCAAACAGTGCCACGAACAGCCAGAGCGCGCATAGCGTGAGCATGGCTGCGCCGATGTTCTTTGCTCCAAACATAACGTAGGACCAGGAACCGTTCAGCAATAGCTGGATCGTCCAGACGTTCAGCGCTGGGCCGAAACCGGCCTTTTTCCAGACGAGCCAGGCGCCCACCGCAATCGCAATGTAGAGCACGGTCCAAACCGGCGCGAATAGCCAATTTGCCGGCGTCCAGGGCGGTTTGCGAAGAGACTTGTACCATTCCGCCGGCTTGAACATGGCGCCGGTCATCGATACCAATAATACGCTCGTCACGAACGGTATCAGAGACGTGTAGTTCTCCACCCTGTCTCTCCAACGCCATCTTGGCTTGCAACCTAAAACCTTGCTGGCAGTTCCCTTGAGGGTCTGCGACGGAATTCATGCACCTTTTTTCTGCGGCACTCAGCAACCATTCACGTGAAATACCAAACTCCGCCGCATTTCAAAGGCTCCATCAATCATGAACCGAATCCGTATCGCTGGAGGAGACGCACCTTGTCTAGAAAAGTCAGCCTAATCGTGGGCTTGGGGCTCGCTGTCGCGTTGTCCGTTTCTCACAGCGCTGTCAAGGCGCAGCTTTCGCCACCGCCAGGACAGGGTGAGCCCACGCCGGAAGACAAAAAGGCCAAGCAGAAAGCTAACGAGGGCCAACCCCCGGCCAAGGGTGGTCAGCCGCCGGGCGCACCAGGCAAGGGCCCCGGCGACCGTCCACGCGGGGACGCGGAAAGGCAAGGACCTCAGCCGGGCGCACCAGGCAGGGGCCCCGGCGACCGTCCACGCGGGGACACGGAGAGACAAGGACCAAGGCCGGGCCAGGAGCAGCGTCCGCCAGAGGCGCCACCACGGGCTCAGCAGCAGCGTCCGCCGGAAGTACCACCGCGGGCGCAGGTGCCAGCTTTGCCAACCGAG
>JANOOW010000236.1:0-5464 GCA_031421555.1 Hyphomicrobiaceae bacterium
CGGTCTCGAGGCGCAAGCCTTGGTGTTCGGTTGGCGCAAACAGATCGATGCGTCCAACGCTCGGCATGAAGTCGCGCGCTGGATCTTCCGCACACAGCCGCCCCTCGATGGCATGGCCATGCATGTGAATGTCCGGCTGCTTCAGCGGTAGTTTCTCGCCCGCCGCCACCCGCAGCTGCCACTCGACAAGATCGAGGCCGGTGATCTCCTCGGTTACCGGATGCTCGACTTGCAGCCGCGTGTTCATCTCGATGAAGTACCAGGGTGCTTCGCCGCCGAGCTGCCCGCCTTCGACCAGGAACTCGACCGTCCCCGCGCCACGATAGCCCACCGACTTGGCGAGCTTGACCGCTGCACCGCAAATCTTTTCGCGCAACTCCGCGCTCATGCCAGGAGCAGGTGCTTCCTCGATCACCTTCTGGTTGCGGCGTTGCAGAGAGCAATCGCGCTCGAATAGATGGACGACGTTGCCGTGGTTGTCGCCGAACACCTGCACTTCGATGTGGCGCGGTCCGACGACCAATTTCTCGACCAGCATGATGGCATTGCCGAACGCCGATTGCGCTTCGCGTTGCGCGCTTTCGAGGTGACCTGCGAAGTCCGCCTCGGCGTCGACGCGCCGCATACCGCGACCACCGCCGCCGGCCACTGCCTTGATCATCACCGGATAACCGATGCGCTTGGCTTCGGCCTTCAGCGTCTTCAAGTCCTGCGCGGCACCCTGGAAGCCCGGCACCACCGGAACACCGGCCTTGATCGCGATTTCCTTCGCTGCCGCCTTGCCACCGAGCGCGCGCATGGCATCACCCGTCGGCCCGACAAACGCGATGCTGGCCTCAGCGACAGCATCGGCGAAGTCCGGATTCTCGGATAGGAAACCGTAGCCGGGATGAATGGCATCGGCGCCGGTCGCCTTGGCCGCCGCGATGATCTTTTCGATCGCGAGGTAGCTCTGCAGCGCCGGTGATGGTCCGATGTGGACGGCTTCATCCGCCTGACGCACATGCAGCGCCTTCGCATCTGCATCGGAATAGACCGCGACCGTCGCGATTCCTAAGTCTTGCGCAGTGCGGATGATCCGGCACGCGATTTCGCCTCGGTTGGCGATCAGCAGCTTCTTCAACATGGGCATCGACACGTCCTCGGGGAGCCGGTCACTTCGGTAGGCAGAAGCCCTGATATTGCGCGACGACAGGCTCACCGAACAAGCCGAAATGGCGTGAGTGCACGGCCGGATGCGCCTTTGCCTTGGCGTCGAGATCATAAATCGTCGTAATGTTGAGAAAGCCTTCGGCAACCACTTCGAGGAAATGGTTGGCGTTGAGGGCGCGCACGATCTTCACCTCGCCCCGCCCCTTCTGGGTGACAAGTTCCGCCTTCTGCCCGGCAAGATCGACTGCCGCGATTTCGAACGTGAGGGGCTTGGCCACCGCGCGCTTGAACTTCGTGTTCGTGTACGACAGCGTGGTTCCAGCTTTGAACGTGCAGGTAAATCCGGCCGCACTCTCTGCCGCCGACGCGGCTGTAAGCGCCGCCGCCAAGATAGCTTTCAATCGCAAATCATTTACTCCGTATCGGATCGAGTGCCCCGCTCACGCGTTGCATAGAAGAGGGTTGCAAGGCGCGATGCAATGGGGAGAGTGAAACAAGGCAAGCCCGGGTTCAGGACCTGTTATGCGCAAATTTTTCTGGAATGAGCTGACGACGCTAGAATTCGCAGGGTTGGACCCGGAAAAGACGATCGCCGTAGCGCCGGTCGCCGCTACCGAGCAGCATGGGCCGCATCTGCCGGTCGGCGTCGATACCATGATCGCCGACGGCATGATTGCCGAGGTGCTGCAGCGGTTGCCCGAAGATCTTTCGATATTGGTGCTGCCAACCCAGGCGATCGGCAAGTCGAACGAGCATTTGCGCTCGCCGGGCACTATCACGCTCAACGCCGAGACCGCGATCCGCGCCTGGACCGAGATCGGCGAAGCGGTTCACCGGGCGGGCATTCGCAAGCTGGTGTTCATCAATTCGCACGGCGGCAATGTCGATGTGCTGAGCATCGTCGCGCGCGACCTGCGGGTACGGCTGCAGATGCTGGTTGTATCAGCGGCGTGGCGGCGGCTCGGCATTCCGGCAGGGTTATTCACCGACCAGGAAGCGGCGGTGGGCATTCATGCGGGCGACATCGAAACATCGCTGATGTTGCACTTTCGGCCCGAACTCGTGCACATGGACCTCGCTGCGGATTTTGCCCCGTCTACGATCAAAATTGCCGACGAATTCGACATCTTGCGCCCGACCGGATTCAATGCGTTCGCTTGGATCGCGCACGATCTGCATGCATCGGGAGCGGCCGGTGACGCCTCGAAAGGAACGGCTGAGAAGGGCCGCGCAACCGCCGATTTTCAAGCGCTCGAGTTCGTCAAGCTACTGCGCGATATCGAGAATTTCCGGCTGGACCGGTTGGCCTGATCGTCAGCTTTTGCGCGCCAATGGCGCTGCGGCTTTCGATCCGGTCATAAAGTTATCCCCGCGTGACGCTCCTAAGGCATACTTCAGCTAATCTACCGATGGTGTGCCGATTTACAATCAGAGCCATGGAAACTTGACTTGAACCCGCTCCGCGTGGCGAATGCGGGTTATAGACTTTGCAATCAGGTGAAACCTTGAACGAGAAAACACAAATCACGTCAGACCGGCTGCCGATCCGAACGTATATCGACTTCGAGAAACCGATAGCTGAACTTGAAAGTAAGGTCGCGGAACTTCAGACGCTGCATGCGGCCGAAAACTCGGTTTCCATTGCCGAAGAGATCTCGCGGCTGAAGCAGAAGGCGCATCAGGCCCTCGTCGACACCTACTCGAAGCTGGCGCCTTGGCAGAAAACACAGGTCGCCCGCCATCCGGAACGCCCGCATACACTCGACTTCGTCAACGCGCTGATTACCAACTTCACGCCGCTTGCCGGTGACCGTTACTTCGCCGAAGACGCAGCCATCATGGGCGGCATGGGCACCTTCAACGATCGCTCGGTGATGGTCATCGGCCACGAAAAGGGCTCGGATACCGAAAGCCGCATTCGCCACAACTTCGGCATGGCCAAGCCCGAGGGCTACCGCAAGGCGATCCGGTTGATGGAGCTGGCCGAGCGCTTCGACATGCCGGTGATCACGTTGATCGACACCGCCGGCGCCTATCCCGGTATCGGCGCCGAAGAACGCGGTCAGGCCGAAGCCATCGCGCGCTCGACCGACGTTTGCCTGGGGCTAGGGGTGCCGATCATTTCCGTCGTCATCGGTGAAGGCGGATCTGGCGGCGCGGTTGCCATCGCAACAGCCAACCGCATTCTGATGCTCGAACATGCGATTTATACCGTCGCCTCGCCAGAAGCCGCGGCAACGATCCTGTGGCGGGATTCGGCGCGCGCGATCGATGCTGCCACCAATATGAAGATCACCGCACAGGACTTGCTCGCCCTGAAGGTGATCGACGGCATCATCCCGGAGCCGTTGGGCGGCGCGCATCGCGACCGCAGCGGCAGCATCAAGGCGACCGGCGCGGCCATAGCCAAGGCGCTGAGCGAGTTTGACGGGGTCACCCCCGGGCAGGTGCGGCGCCAGCGCCAGGACCGTTTCATGGCCATCGGCCAAATGATCTGAACGGCGTCCTGAAAATCGCCCGAATCGGGGGATGAAGTGAACGCTCGCAGTGCCAGGGGATACCTTGTAGCGTTGATGGAATAGGTTTAAGAATCATTATCGTTAACGGGGTGTTAACAGTTGAGGGACTAAGTGATCAGTGTGCGCCAGGGGCACGGTGTATCAGCTTGATCGGCCTGGAAGGTAAAATGAACAATGCCATTCGACTGGGCCTTAAGGGTCTGGCTCGCATCAGCCTTGTGGTTCTAGCTGGCATGACCATCGCTGCTTGCAGCCAGGTCGATGTGCCGCCGCATCTGCGTCCGCTGTCCAAGGACACGCAGATGCTGCTCGGCAAGAAACAAATGAAGACCAACGCGCCGATGTTCGTGCGCATTTTCAAGGAAGAATCTGAGCTCGAAGTCTGGAAGCAGCGCGACGACGGCCGTTTCCACCACTTCAAAACCTACCCGATCTGCAATTGGTCGGGCGATGTCGGGCCGAAAGTGGCGCAGGGCGACAAGCAGGCGCCGGAAGGCTTCTACTCGATTGCGCGCCATCAGATGAATCCGAACTCGCAGTTCCATCTGGCGTTCAACATGGGTTATCCAAACGCCTACGATCGCGCCAACAATCGATCCGGCGACTTCCTGATGGTGCATGGCAAGTGCAAGTCGGCCGGCTGCTACGCGATGACCGACGCGCTGATCGAAGAGATCTATGCGCTTGCCCGCGAAGCATTCATCGGTGGGCAGGATGGCTTTCAGGTCCACGCCTTCCCGTTCCGTATGACGCAGCCGAACCTTGCCCGCTATCCCAACCACCCGGCGCAGAAGTTCTGGGCGACGCTGAAGGACGGCTACGACTACTTCGAAGTTTCCCGGCAGGTGCCTGCAATCGCCGTTTGCGAGCGCCGGTACGTCGTCAATCCAAAATGGAAGGGCGGCATTCAGCCCGCGAAACTCGAGGCCGAACAAATGTGCCCGGCCCACGACCGCGATGTGCCGGAACCGTTCAAGCCAGCGGCGAAGGAACAGACGGCCGACATCGAACGCATCATTGCGCCTGGCCCGAAGATGCGTGGCTTGGCGAACGCGATGCAGCCCGGACAATCGGTGGGTTCGAGCATCGGCTTGGGGACAGCGTCGATGTTGGGCTTCAGCCAGGGCAGCAAACAGGCATCGACCCCAGCAACCGGGCCTATGCGGCCGTAATACCGAAACGCGTGACAGGTTGATTAGTCATGGCCTGGAAAAGACGCGGCTGGCGCGTCATCATCGCTGGGTGCGTCGCGCTCGTCGTCATCGGTGGCTTGGCGCTTAGCCTCTACCTCGTTGGTTTCGAGACCGAAGACGCGCGGATCAACCGCAAGCGCGTTTCCAATTTCACGCATTTCATTGCCGGGCAACTGCTGCCTGGCACGCCGGAGCTCGGACGCTTCAACGAGCGCCTGCAAGCCGTCGGCTTTACGCAGCGATCGCCGATTTTCATACGTGTCTTCAAACGCGAGTTCGAACTCGAATTGTGGGTCAAGCGTGACGACCGCTTCGAGCATTTTGCGACCTATCCGATTTGCAACTGGTCTGGACGGCTGGGCCCAAAACTGCGCGAGGGAGACCGGCAGGCGCCGGAAGGTTTCTACACAGTCGATTCAAAAGCCCTGAACCCGCAAAGCCGTTGGCATCGCTCGTTCAACCTTGGCTTTCCCAACGCCTTCGATCGCGCCAACGCCCGCACCGGGTCGCTGCTGATGGTGCATGGCGGATGCTCGTCGATCGGCTGTTTTGCCATGACCAACGCCGTCATCGACGAACTGTGGGAGGCAATCACGGGTG
>JANOOW010000237.1:0-3898 GCA_031421555.1 Hyphomicrobiaceae bacterium
CGGCACGCTAGACGCCACGCGTGATAGCCCTCGCGACCGGGTGGGTAGGAGTGCCTTGGTACTTCCCAACGGCCGATGTGTTGGGCACGCGCTGCGATTTGCAAAGTCTCCGATGCGTCCGGATAGAGTTGCGACAGGTGAAACGTCATCCGCCGCGCATAGACCACCTCGCGCGGCTCGCTGCCGGTGCCCGCGGACTCTTGCCTCGGATCGCCCGCGTTGTATCTGTCGACCGCGGCAATAACCGCTTCGAACCGCGATGATGCGTTGACCACTGCCGGTTTCCCAATTTCCATTTCGCAAAGAATTGCGCTGAACGCCCGCCTAACAATCGTTAAGGCTAGTTTTAGGCAAATTTACACGTCGCCCAACTGGCCTCTCGCCCACGTTGAGATGCAATTGGCCCGGCCCGATGTAGCGGCATTGCGCGCGACGGGCTTCGCATGCAACCTTCTTGTTTCGCCACCTGCTTCCCTCAGAGGGAGGTCTGAGAGGCGTTCAAACCGCTAGGGAGGCACCGTCATGAACATGCGGCCGGACCCGACCTTTCACGCATCACCGAAACTCGCGATGGAAGCGCCGGTTGAAAACTTTGCCTACACTTTGCTTTTAAGCCCTGACTTTTCGAAGCCCGATGCACTCGCCGTCATCGACGTAAAGCCCGGTTCCCCGACGTACTCGCAAGTCGTCCACACCGTGACGATGCCGAACAAGGGCGACGAATTTCACCATTTCGGCTGGAATGCCTGCTCCTCGTCGCTATCACCGTTGACCGGCCACGCGTTTCTCGAACGCCGCTACCTGATCATCCCCGGCATACGCTCATCGCGCATTTACATCATCGACACGAAGCCCCATCCCACCGAGGCGAAGATCCACAAGATCATCGAGCCGGAGGAGGTTTTCAAGAAGACTGGTTATTCGCGACCCCACACCATTCATTGCGGGCCGGAAGGGATTTACGTCAGCACACTCGGCGGCAGTGGCAAGGATGGCACCGAGGGGCCTCCGGGCATCTTCATCATGGACTGTGAGACGTTCGAAATCCTGGGGCGGTGGGAGATAGATCGCGGATCGCAGACGAAGCATTACGACTTCTGGTGGAACCTGCCCCGCGACTACATGGTGACCAGCGAATGGGGACTGCCGCCGCAGTTCGAAAATGGCATCGTCGCCGAGGATCTGTTGTCGAACAAATATGGTCACCACGTCCACTTCTGGGATCTGCGGGCGCGGCGCAACGTGCAGACGATCGACCTTGGCGCCAACCATCAAATGCCGCTCGAAGTGCGTCCCGCTCACGATCCGATACGGGAGTACGGCTTTTTGGGCGTCGTCGTCGACACGACCAACCTTGAAGGCTCGATCTGGACGTGGTGGCGCGAAGGCGGCAAATTCCACATCGAGAAGACGGCGGTCATTCCACCCGAGCCCGCCGGGAAAGACAAGCTTCCGCCACTCCTGCAGGGGTTCGGCGCCGTGCCACCGCTGGTCTCGGATATCGACCTCTCGTTGGATGACAAGTTTCTCTACGTCTCCTGCTGGGGCACCGGCGAGATGCGTCAGTACGATGTGAGCGAGCCCCGCAAGCCGAAGCTCTCGGGCTCGGTTCACATCGGCGGCATCGCCCGGCGGACACCACATCCGAGCGGCAAGATCTACTCCGGTGGCCCGCAGATGGTGGAGATCAGCCGCGACGGACAGCGGGTCTACTGGACAAACTCGCTCTACTCCACGTGGGATGATCAATTCTACCCCGATGGCGTGCCTGGAGCGCAAGTCATGGCACGAGCAAAGCCCGGCGGAGGATTGGAACTCGACAAGGACTACTGGGTCGGTTTTCCAGACGGCTATCGAGCGCATCAGATCCGCCTCGAAGGCGGTGATTGCTCGACGGACTCGTTCTGCTACCCCTCCGTCTGAGGTTGCGTGCCATCGATTGGACCCTCACCGGTTTATGGCTGGCTGTGATTGCGAGCGGCCTGTTCCACGGGCTCAATCCCGCGATGGGTTGGCCGCTTGCCGTATCGGCTGGCCTGATGGAGCGAAATGCGGCAGCGCTTCTCTATGCGTTGACCTATCTGGCAGGTGGTCATCTGCTCGCGATGCTTGTCATCATCGTGCCGTTCGCGGTGCTGACCTCCCTTCTCGTGTGGCAACGCGAAATTCAGATCGCGGCCAGTATGCTCGTCACGGGGTACGGGGTTTTCCAACTTGCGAAGCGGCGGCATCCTCGCATTCTCGCCAGGATTTCGCCAAGGCAACTAGGCTTATGGTCGTTCGCGATCGCCATTGCCCACGGCGCGGGATTGATGCTGCTGCCGGTCTATCTTGGCCTCTGCAAACCACAGGATGCGGACATGGGCCATGCAGCGGCCGGAACACTCATCAACGCCAATCTCACCATGGCATTGATTGTTTCGATTGTGCATTCTGTAGCGATGATCGCGGCCAGCGGCGCGCTCGCCTGGCTGGTCTACCGGTATTTGGGATTGAGACTAATCGCGCGCAGCTGGTTCAACCTGGATGCGGCTTGGGCAATGGGATTGATCCTGGCCGGCGCGACTTCACTCGTTATCAACACTCGAACAATAGCATAGTGCCGACAGACATAATCTTTGGGTGGAGCTGGTCCTTCGGAGTTTGCTTGATAGGCGCTGGCTCTCCAGCTTGAGTTTGAACCTTCCAGACTAACTTCGAAGGAAAACGCTACAGGCTACATCAAGCCAAACAAGTTCAACGCGATGATTATCAAAAGCGGTACGCCCGCCATCCACAAAGCTACATTAACCATTGTCGTCTCCTTTTTGATCCTGGCGCCCAACTATCGCCGCGCAGCGCTCGCGAAGCCTGGCCAGATCTCGCCTTCGTCACGATGACGGCCGCCCGTCGTAGCCCCCCACCAAGCTGCGGCTGCTCCTATCAGCATCGTTGCAGCCAACATGAAGCCGACAACGACGCCAGCCTTGCGCGCTTTATTAGCCGCTTCTTTCATTTGCGCAATTACCGTATCGACCCGGCGCTCGGCTTCGGGCTGGGCAAGGCCGGTTCGAGCAGCAATCACCTCGGCCAAATAGGTTCGGTCTGCCGGTAACACCGTGCCACGACCCGTCATCGTCGTAAGCAATCTGCCGAACTCCGCGCGCACATCTTCCGAGCGCCCGTCGGGTGCACCGCGTCCGCTTCTGAGCAATGCGTCGGTGGCCGTAGTGGTCAGCACACTTGCTGCCGCGCCTGCCGTCCTGGCAGCGGCGGCTGCGGCCGAGGCGGCAACGACTGCGGCTAGTACGACTGCCGTGCTCCAAACGAGCAGGCCGTGAGTTCCGTCACGAAAATTCACCTCATTCTCGGTCGCGCCAGTTCTGCGATGACGCATGCGGGCTGCCAAATACCCGCCAAGCGCGAATGCCCAGACGTTAACGAGGAGCAACCAAAACCCAGCACCGATGGTAACCGCCGTGACGGACCCACTTGTCGATGTCCATGGGGAAACCGAAGCGAGGCCAATTGCAGAGCCGAAAGTTAAGAGCACAAATGAAACGGCAAGAGCTGCGACCGTGCCAGCGATAATGCACGGCCACTCAACGTAAGATGAAGATTCGAAAGAAGAAGTTGCGGGCGAATTAGCGCCCATACTAACCGGCGTTGCCTGAGCCATATCAAAAAACTCCTTATCTGAGGCCTATGAGGCTTAAAACTGCCATGACGACGACGATCAGTCCGACGATATAGATTATCCCGTCCATTTCAGGCTCCACTGATATCTAGTTTGACGCGGCATTAACGCCATCCACCAATATTTGTTCCTCCTTCTGATGGTTTTACGATTTTGCAGCACCGTTCGGGAGCGGGCAACATCCATCGTTTATATGTACGCTGACCGTATTCGGCCTTGCGC
>JANOOW010000238.1:0-3057 GCA_031421555.1 Hyphomicrobiaceae bacterium
GGTCTCGTCCGGGTCAGACGTCACCATACCGGACGCGACATAGATCAGCCGCACGCCGTCGCTCTCGATCACGCCCCAACCGGTGCGGCGCAGGCCTGGATCGATGCCAATGATGCGAATCGGATTGCGGTTCATGTGCCAAGAATAGCATGAGCTGCTTCCCTTCGCAGTGCCTCGGCTGCCTCTTGCTAACTGCCGCTGGCGCAATAAGGTGCGCTCAGAACCTAAAGCTTCCAGCAACTCGTAAGGCTACCAACATGACCATCTCCATGTACCAAGCGTGCGTGCCCCCTTTCCTGCAGACGCTCGGAGGGCTTTCGAACGTCCTCGACAAGGCAGAAGCATTCTGCGTGGCGAAAAAGATCGACCCGGCGGTGCTGATCAACGCCCGCCTGGCGCCCAACATGTTCGCCCTTGCCCGCCAGGTGCAGATCGCCTGCGACTTTGCCAAGGGTGCGAGCGCCCGGCTGGCTGGCTTGGACGCACCGGCCTATGAGGACAACGAAAAGACGATCGAGGAACTGAAGGCGCGCATCGCCAAGACGGTGGCCTTCGTCAAGACGATTGACGCATCCAAGATCGACGGCGCCGAGGAGCGCGACATCACGCTCAAGATTGCCGGCAACCCGATCACCTTCAAGGGCCAGTTTTATCTCGTGAACTTTGCCATCCCGAACTACTATTTCCACCTGACGACGGCTTATGCGATCCTGCGTCATAGCGGCGTTGATCTCAGCAAGGGCGATTTCCTCGGACTGTCGCTGGGGCGTTGAGCCATGGCTGATGCTCTCGATCCAAAACAAATTCGTCCGCGCACGTTCGATGCATCGAAAACCGATGCGTTAGCCACGTGGCTGTCGCAGGCACTCGACGGCCGGGTGACCATCAGCGCTGCCGCGTTGCTCGGCGGTGGCGCGGTGCAAGAGAATTGGCGTATCGACGTGACCGTCCACGGCGGCGCGCGCGCCGGCACGCACACCTGGCTTATGCGCACGGACGCCGCGCAACGGTTGAGCCTCAGTCTCGATCGCGCGGCCGAGTTTGCGGTGCTGAAAGCGGCGCATGCGAGGGGCGTGCCGGTGGCCGAACCGATCGTGCGCTGTACTGATGCGAGCGTGATCGGCCGGCCGTTCCTGATCCAGGCATTCGTCGCGGGCCAGGCCCAGGCGCGGCAGATCGTTCGGCACCCGGAGTTGGCGATATTCGGCGACCGGCTGGCAGCGGATCTCGGGCGCACGCTGGCTGCGATCCACGCCATCGCACCACCCGGGCGGGATCTATCGGCGTTGCCGATACCGATGCACTCGCCAGCGAAGGTGCTGGCCGCATCGTTGAAAACCGCACTCGCGGATGCATCGCAAACGCGTCCCGCGCTTGAATACGTGTTGACCTGGCTCGACGCGCACGCGCCGGCAACGCCGCACGTCACGCTCGTGCACGGCGACTTCCGCACCGGCAATTACATGCTGGAAGGGACCAGGCTTGCCGCCGTCCTCGACTGGGAATTCACCCATTGGGGCGATCCGGACGAAGACATCGGCTGGCTGTGCGCACGCTGCTGGCGCTTCGGCAACGACGCGGAGAACCAGGAAGCTGGCGGCATCGGCAGCCGTCGTGCGTTGTACGATGCGTATGCGTCGGCATCGGGGCGCAAGGTCGACGAAGCGGCGATCGCCTACTGGGAAGTGATGGCGGCGGCCAAGTGGGCCGTGATCGCGATCCTGCAGGGCGATCGCTTTCTCACCGGCGGCGAAGCCGCGATCGAATTGGCCCTCACCGGCCTGATGGCGCCGGAGATGGAATTCGACGCGCTCGACGGAATTGCGGCGATCGAAGCAAAGGCGAAATCGTAATGGCGAAAGCAGCTAAGCCAGCGAAAGCCAAAAAGCTTTCGGCAGAAACGCTGATCGCGCTCGCCGCGGAAACGCTGAAGGCCGAGATCGTGCCGGGGTTGTCATCGGAAAAGCGCTATGCCGCCGCGATGGTCGCCAACGCGCTCGACATTGCAAGGCGCGAGATCACCACCGCCGACGAGGGCCCGCTGTGGGCGATCCTCGACACCGCCTACGACGACGGCGACGGCACACCGCAGCAATTGGCCGCCGACATCCGCGCCGGCACGATCAGCGAAGCAACGCACCCCGGTTTGGGGGTCAAGCTGCGCAACGTTTTGATCGCCGAATTGAAGGTGCGTAATCCAAGGTTCTTGCGGGCGCGGGGATTGAAGATTTGAGGGGCGGTGCGGTCGCTTGAAGGGTAGTGGATCGCGCGGCGCCTCTATCGCCAGGTAAAGTTGATCGGGAACATTTCAGGGGATAAAACCGGCGTGCAGCGCCGGTCCGCCCAGGCGTGCGGGTGCGACACCCCTGCTGTCATCCTCGGGCTTGTCCCGAGGACCCAGGGTTCAGCGCGTTTGGAACCCCGTATTTTGCCTCAAGCTCTGGGAAAAGATCGTTCCAGTGCGGATTGTCCCGTTCGATCAGGTTAGCCTTCCAGTCACGCACATAATGCTTCAGCGTTTTTTCCCGTTGAATCGCATTCGCAATGTCGCTGTGTTCCTCGAACCAGACGAGACGCTGCACCTTATACTGGCGAGTAAATACACCACCCTTGCCCAAGCGATGTTGTGCAACGCGAAAGAGCAGACTGTTGGTGACACCGATGTAGAGCGTACCCCTCAACTGGCTCGCAAGGATGTACACGTAGTAGGTGTTGTCGGTCATAGCGCACGCCCCGGTGTCTTTTCGAGTATGCGGCACGTTGGGTCCTCGGGACAAGCCCGAGGATGACACCGGAGGGTGGCGTGACTAGCGGGTACGTGGCTCGCAAGGATGTAGACGTAGTAGGTGTTCTCCGCCATATTGCACCCCATCACTGCCTCACAGTTTGCGGCACGTTGTGTCCTCGAGACAAGCCCGAGGATGACACCGGAGGGTGGCGTGACTGCTGGAGCCTGCAAGGGCCAAGGTTCCTCAACGCCTTCTCTGCTTCCCGGAACGGCCCCACGGCAATGGGGCTACTTCCGCGACCCAGTCCGCCCATCCAACCACCTACATT
>JANOOW010000239.1:0-3407 GCA_031421555.1 Hyphomicrobiaceae bacterium
GTTCCAAATCTCAGGCGAGTCACCCGACATCAGTCCCATGTGGAACAGGTTGGTACCCGTCGCACCATCGGCGAGGAGCCAGGGTTTGGCGGCAAGCATGGCCTGGAGTGTGGGCATGGGACCTCGGGAATTTGAAAGCGCGGCCGGTGTGATCGCCAGACCATAGGTGCGCAACCCGCGAAATGCTATCGAAGACCCGTCGAAATGCGTTCAACTTCGGTCGCGCGCGCGCCAGCAACGGGCATCGATCGTGATAGGTTGGGTCGAAGGAAATTGTGATTCATGACCGACCTCCCGGCTCAACGCATCATCGTTTACTGGCGCGATATCCCCGCGCAAGTGATCGTCAGGCGCGGCCGCGTGGCCGAAAAACGCGAACTGCCGGAGCAGTTCATCAAGGCGATCGATGCATCGGCGATGGCGGCCGGCGCCAAGGATAGCGACGCCTATCTGGCGGAATGGCGGCGCGGCGAGACGGAAGCATGCTCAGGCGCGCTTTCTGCCGAGGCGGATGCGGCGGTCGCTTCGATCGTTTCCGCCTATGATATGGATCGCCTCAAGAGCATGATCAAAAACGGCGGCAAGGCCTGAAGGAACACAATGCCTCTCGATAGCCCACCGCCCGCCAAAGATGCGCTCGTCCTGTTCATGCCGAGCGGCCGCCGCGGGCGCTTTGCTCATGGCACACCTATCTTGGAGGCCGCCCGCTCACTCGGCGTGTTTGTCGAGAGCGTGTGCGGCGGTCGCGGCATCTGCGGGCGCTGCCAAGTGCTGCCGGCAATGGGGCACTTCGCCAAACATGGCATCGAGAGCCGTCCCGGGCACCTGACCGCATTCAACGAGGTCGAACAGCGTTACGCTCGCGTGCGAAAGCTGCCGGCCGATCGCCGCTTGTCCTGCCAAGCTCGCGTCGAAGGTGATCTCGTGATCGACGTGCCAGCCGACGTCGCGATCCACGGACAGGTCGTGCGCAAGCGCTCGGAGGCACGCACGATTGAACGCGACATCGCGTTCGCAACCTACGCTGTAAGCATCGACGAACCGGATATGGACAAGCCGCTCGGCGATACCGACCGGTTGATCGCAGAGCTGCAGGCGAAGCACGCACTATGGGGTGTCACCTGCGATGTGACGTTGCTGCCGCGCATTCAGTCGATCCTCCGCAAGGCCAATTTTCACGTGACCGCTGTGGTCCATCACGATGGCGCCGCGCCGCTGCTGGTCGATGTGCGGCCGCGTGGATCGGAGGCGCTGTTCGGCGTTGCCTGCGACATCGGCTCGACCACGATTGCCTGCCACTTAGTGGATCTCCGCACCGGCCGCACCATCGCCTCGGCCGGCACGTCGAACCCGCAGATCCGCTTCGGCGAAGATCTGATGAGCCGCGTCTCCTACGTGATGATGAACCCCGATGGACGCGAAGCACTGACGACGTCGGTACGAGGCGCCGTGGAAGCACTGATCGATCGCGTGGCGGGGCAAGGCGGCATCACGCGCGCGGATATTCTCGAAGCCGTGTTCGTCGGCAACCCGATCATGCACCACTTGTTCCTGGGGCTCGATCCGACGGAGCTGGGACAAGCACCCTTCGCGCTCGCCGTGTCGGGCGCACAGCGGATCGCCGCGCGCGAGATCGGCTTATCGCTGCATCCGGCTGCCCGATTGTACATTCTCCCGTGCATCGCCGGGCACGTCGGCGCCGACGCGGCTGGCGTCGCATTGGCCGAAGGCCCGCAAAGTCATGACGAAACGACGCTGGTCGTCGATGTTGGCACCAACGCGGAAATCCTGCTTGGCAATCGCGCGCGCGTGTTAGCGGCATCGTCACCCACGGGTCCGGCATTCGAAGGGGCAGAAATCTCATCCGGTCAACGCGCAGCACCTGGCGCCGTCGAACGCGTACGCATCGACCCGCTGACGCTCGAGCCGCGCATCAAAGTCATCGGTTGCGACCTGTGGTCCGACGAGCCCGGCTTTGCCGAAGGGACGGAAGCGTTCGGCGTCACGGGCATATGTGGATCAG
The DNA here is from genome assembly GCA_031421555.1 of Hyphomicrobiaceae bacterium. GTDB lineage: Bacteria > Pseudomonadota > Alphaproteobacteria > Rhizobiales > Hyphomicrobiaceae > JAKFWF01. Next base: position 2,024 of record JANOOW010000239.1, read on the forward strand.
GTATCATCGAAGCGATCGCCGAAATGTTCTTGGCCGGCATTATCAAGCAGGACGGCATTGTCGATGGAACGCTTGCCGCAAGGAGCGACCGGATCATCGCCGAAGGCCGCACGGCAACGTATGTTCTATGGCGCGGCGCACCGGAGCTGCGCGTCACGCAAGGCGACGTACGCGCGATCCAGCTCGCGAAGGCCGCGCTCTATGCCGGTTGCCGCTTGCTGATGGACCGGCTGGGCGTTTCGACCGTGGAACGCGTAAAACTCGCCGGCGCATTCGGATCCTACATCGAGCCGAAGTACGCGATGGTGATTGGGTTGATCCCCGATTGTGCGCTCGACCGCGTGTCGTCGGTGGGAAACGCGGCAGGCACCGGCGCCCGCATGGCGCTACTGAGCCGCCATCATCGCACGGAAGTCGAGACCCTCGTACGCCGCATCGAGAAGATCGAGACGGCCATCGAGCCAAAATTTCAGGAACACTTCGTCAACGCGATGGGGTTTCCAAACACGGTGGAAACATTCCCGAACCTCGAGACCGAAGTTGAGCTGCCGATCCGAACCGTCACGAGCGAAGCCGATGGCCGGCCGCGGCGTCGCGTGCGCCCGTCAGCCTAGCCGAGCATGTTCGTGCCCGCGCACACGGATATCGACTGACCGGTGACCGTGCGGCCGCGCGGACTTGCGGTGAACACGACCATGTCCGCCAGCTGTTGCGGGGTCACATAGTCCTTCATCGCTGTGAATTGCAGCATGAAGTCCTCCTGATCCTTGAACGATCGGCCATTTTGCTGCGCCTTGGCTTCGATCACGCGGCGGATGCGATCGCCGGCAACAAGACCAGGCAACAGCGCATTGACGCGAATACCCTCAGGCCCCAGCTCGATCGCGATCGATTTCGTAAAACCGATCACGCCCCATTTCGCGGCCGCATAGGGCGAACGCAGCGGGAAGCCGTGCTTCCCGGCCTGGCTTGACAGGTTCATGATGCTGGCATTCTTCGAGTTGCGAAGATGCGGAATCGCTAGTCTGGCGCAGTTGAATTGGCTAGTCAGGTCGACAGCGATGCAGCGATCCCAGTCTTCGGGATTGATCTCCTCGACGCGCCCAGTGGGACCAGCAATGCCGGCGTTGTTGACGAGACAATCGAGACCACCGAGGTGCTTGATCCCATCGTCGAACAACTTCGCTACCGCGCTGCGATCGGACACATCGCAAACAGTTTGAGTGAGAGCCGGGTCGGATTTCGCAACAGCCGCGAGCGCATCGCGATCGACGTCGCAGATGAAAACGTTTGCCCCTTCACGAACGAACGCCCGCGAAATCTCCAAGCCTATGCCGCCTGCACCCGCTGTCACCAGCACGCGCAGGCCCTTGATTTCCAGATC
>JANOOW010000240.1:0-2240 GCA_031421555.1 Hyphomicrobiaceae bacterium
GGGATCGGCGTTCGCTCGTCTCGTTCGTGACAGCCAGATCGAAGTTGAGGCAGGTTTCAGCGCTTCGCATCTGAGCGAAATGGACGGCAAGCTCAGAATTGGCGCAGGGTCATCTTGCTGCGGCCGCCACGTCATCGCCGATGAACTGATCGTCGCAACGGGCTTTCGTCCCGAACTCTCTTTTCTGCGCGAGTTGCGCATCTCGCTGGATCCGGCGCTGGAGTGTCCATCGCTACTGGCGCCTCTGATTGACCCTAACGAACATAGTTGCGGCACCGTGCGGCCGCACGGCGCACGTGAGTTGGCACAGCCTGAGTCCGGCTTTTATTTCGCCGGCATGAAATCGTACGGCCGCGCACCGACCTTCCTTTTGATCACCGGTTACGAACAGGTGCGCTCGATCGTTGCCGAGATTGCTGGCGACCACGAGGCCGCAGCCCGCGTTGAACTGGTTTTGCCCGAAACGGGTGTCTGCAATGGCCCTGGCCCCGTCACGAATGCTGCCGTTGGTAAGACGGACTGTTGCGGCGGACCGGCGGCGAAGGGCACCGATGCCTGTTGCGCGGATGATGCCAGCGCCAAGGCGGCAGGATCATCGGGGTGCGGCTGTGGTCCGGACCCGTCGACGGCAATAGGGAAGAAGGCCGAAAAGGTTGCAAAGTCCGCGTGCTGCAGTTGAAATGATTGATCGGCAGAGTATCGAACTCGTTTCCGCCCTCGGGCTTACCCAAACGCTCGCCTGGGCGTCAGACATAGTGCGGCGGCCCGGCACCAGTAACGGGTGCCGCAATCGATGCTGTCAATGAATCTTGCGAGGCGGCAAGTTAATGATCAACGCGTGATTTTGCCACTTGCAACCCATTCCAAGCGATCGGCGAGGACTTAGATTGGCCCCGCAACAAATCGGAAGATGGCCGCCAGTCTCTGGCAAACTTCGAGCTGCTGCATTGACGCTTCGATTCTTACAGCTTCAGCATTATTCCCCCTACCCCTCGATGTCCGGTGGCCGCTCTTTCGGCGAATACATCGCCTCCCATTCTTCCATCGTTTCGCAAGGCTCGGGCACAACCAGGAAACCGAGACCTTCCGGCGGTGGCTCCGCGTTCCGATTGTACTTTGCGTCAAAATCCTGCACTGTTTTGATGGCGCGGCGATCACCTTTGAATATAGCGCGTCAATCTGGGTGAGAGCGCGTATTGCCGCGCGGCAGCGCTTACTGGATCAGCCAACACATCCCGCACAGGGGTGAGATCGCGGCCGTCTGGCTGACACCGGATGTTGCCCGGCTGGCACGGCGGCGCGGCTATCTTCCGGTTACCGCAGTCCTTCTAAAGCCCGTAGCTGCCCACGCCGGCGATCGGGTTTGCCGCTTCGGACGTCACGTCACGATGCGCGGGCGCTTGGTTGCGAGAGCGTCATGGTCGGACCGCTTTGCGCGTCCAATGCCGCGTTGGTCCGGCTGTCTTCAACTCGCGGCGGGGGAGCTGCTGGTGCTCGCCGACGTCGCCGGCAGCTTTGATAGCCGCTACTTCGGCCCGATCCAAAGTGATCGCGTCATTGGCATTGCCACGTTGTTGTGGATGCCCGGCCGATAATAAGACGCAAAAAAGCCTTTGACGGCTGTAGGGCAGCCGCTCGCGCGGCCGCACTACAGCCGCGAACCTCTTGAACGAAACAAAATAAAGAAGCCCGTGCGTCAACGCCAAGAAGATGTGTTCGAACATCGGCATTGACGACGCCAGTTGTGAATTATCGAAGATGCAATAGGGCGGGTCCGTCCTCGCCGGATCGCGCTCGGACGAAACGCGCTCTGCCGCGCGGCATCCTAGCCGCGCCACCGAGCCGCCAGCACGTCTCGGCCCGTGCGGGCGACGATCGCGTCCCGCCTGACCGACGCGACAGGCAAAGCTACGCGGCGGTACCGGTGTGTGCGGCTCAATCCTACGCTGTGCGACACCCAGCCTGAGCGGCAGCCGGCTCTGCAGGCACTTGGGTCATGATGTTCATGCCGAACCAGGAGCGTGCATCATCACTCGGGACAGCCGTCTCACCTGTTCCAACCGGCGCCATGATTGCTTGGCCATACCGGGCTTGGGTCACCCGTCCGTTGATGTGCGACGGTGCGGCAAGCGCCGTCTTTGCGACAACCCGGCGAAGCGCCGGGTCCTCCACTGGCGTTGCGGCCTTACAGGTGTCCCAGCCGCCGCAGGCCGCATTTCCGCGCACGCCGGCGGGGATGG
>JANOOW010000241.1:0-5747 GCA_031421555.1 Hyphomicrobiaceae bacterium
CGTTCTTGGAGTCGATCAGCTTGTCGTATGCTTTAGCGAGCGGCATCCGCCACACCTTCTCTTCGGTCGCCTTCCCCGCCGCGTGTAGGTCCGCCGCGAGCTTGTCGTCGTTCGAAAACAGGCCTGCGTACTCCTTGCCCAGCGCGACCATGATCGCGCCCGTCAATGTCGCCAGGTTGACGACGAACTTCGGCTTGAATCGATCCTGCGCGTACCAGAGCACATCGGCCAGAACCAGGCGGCCTTCGGCGTCGGTGTTCAAGACTTCGATCGTCTGCCCCGACATCGAGGTGACGATATCGCCGGGGCGCTGGGCATTGCCCGATATCATGTTTTCGACGAGGCCGATCAGCCCCACCGCGTTGACCGGCGCCTTGCGGGCAGCCAGCGCATACATGAGCCCGGTGACACAGGCGGCTCCCCCCATGTCGCCCTTCATGTCCTCCATGCCGCCAGCCGGCTTGATCGAAATGCCGCCCGAATCGAAGGTCACGCCTTTGCCGACGAAACACAGCGGCTTGGCCTTTTTCGACTTCGCACCGTGCCACTGCATGACGACGAGGCGCGAGGGCTTACTGCTGCCTTGGCCCACACCTAGGAGCGCGCCCATCTTGAGTGCTTCCATCGCCTCGACGTCGAGGATCTCGATCTCGACGCCAACCTTGGTCAGGGCCTTGGTGCGCCTGGCGAATTCGACCGGATCGAGGACGTTGGCTGGCTCGTTGACCAGATCGCGCGCAAGCGCAATGCCCTCGGCCTGCGCCTTTGCACGCACGAACGCGGCGCGGGCGCCAGCTGGGTCAGCGGTTAGGATGACGAGCTGCTCGAGCCCATTGTGACTGTTGCCGTTGCCGTTGCCATTGCCGTTCGCCTCGGCAGCCTTGGTCTGGTACTTCTTGAAGGTGTAGCTGCGCAACAATGCGCCTTGCGCGAGCTCGGCCGCCATTTGACCTGGAGTCTTATCACCTCCAGCATTCACGTCGGCGATCAGCGACGCCGTTTTCGTCTTACGCGCCTGGATCTGGCCTAGCGCAACGCCGCCGAGACTGAGCCAATCGGGCTCCGCGTCATCACCGGTGCCGACGATGATCAGCCGGCGCACGTCCAGATGCGCGGGGGCCAGGACCTCAATCGCGGCCTTTGCCTTGCCGTTGAAGTCCGCGGCCCGCGCCGCTGCATTGAGCGCGCCCTTGGATGCCTGATCGAGCCCGCGCGCGATCTCGCCCCATTCTGGCGTTGCGTCGCCCGAGGCCGCCAATATGAGGGATGTGGCTTCAGGCGCGGTGTTCAGTGGCGCGAAAGATACGTCCAGGGAGATCGGCATCGGCAAACATCCTCGACTGTCGGCGGCGGAACTTGGATTGGGAGAAACGCGGCTCTAACCAATGTACCCGTGCAGGCTCAAGCGCAAGCCTATGTCGATCGTGGATTGTCGCACATGGGCACCAGTCGAAATTCTGCCACCGTGCTATGGGAGCGGCGCTAGGGATGTTCAATCTTGCACGACGCGATATTTTGCCATTGATCGGCAGTTGATGATGACGATTTTTGGCCGATACTTATTCCGGCAGGCCTCCGGGGCATTGCTGCTGATCTTGCTCTCGCTGTCGGGAGTGGTGTGGATCGCGCTTGCTCTTCGCGAACTCAATATCGTGACTAGCGATGGCCATGACATCGCGACGTTCCTGATGATCACCACGCTGACGCTGCCAAACTTGATGGCGTTGATCGCGCCGATCGCGTTGCTGGTAGCGGTAATCCACGTGCTGACGCGGCTCAATGGCGATAGCGAGCTGATCGTGCTGACTGCATCGGGCGCGAATATGTGGACAGTGGCCCGGCCGCTGCTACTGCTGGCGTTGATCGTCTCGCTCGCGGTGTCGGCGGTCAATCACATCGGCACGCCATGGAGCCTGCGCGAATTGCGCTCGCTGATCATTTCCGCCCGCACCAACCTGATCGGACAGGCGATCCAGCCCGGCCGGTTCTCGACCCCGGAACCGAACCTCACGTTCCATATCCGCGACCGGTCGCTCAGCGGCGAGTTGCTCGGAATCCTGATGCACGACCAGCGCGATCCAAAGCAGACACTGTCCTATCTTGCCGAGCGCGGCACGGTGCGCAACCAGGACGGCATGTCGTATCTCTACATGACGACCGGGCACATCGTGCGGCGCGTCAAGACGGGAGAGCCGCCGCAGATCATCGCTTTCGACAGCTACGCCGTCGACCTCGACCGGTTCGAGAAACCCGGTGCAACGCCGGAGCTGCGCCCGCGCGAACGCTATTACTCGGAGTTGGCTCATCCGCTGCCGAAGGATCCCGACTACCTGCGTCAGCCGGGCTTCTTCCGGGCCGAGTTGCATGAGCGTTTCGCCAACCCATTGTATCCATTCGCCTTCGTGATGATCGCTCTGGCGTTTGTTGGACAAGCGCAATCGACACGGCAGAACCGCGTGCAGTCGATTGCGGCAGCCGTAGTCGTGGGCTTTGCCGTGCGTGTGGCGGGACTCGCCGCCAACAATTTCGTCGTCATAAATCAAAATGCGATCCCGGTGCTGTACGTGCTGCCGATCGGCGCTGTCCTGCTGTCGCTCGGCTTGATTGCTGTAAAGTCACGGCCGCGGCCTGGCCCCCCGCTTTCGGATCGCATCAATATGATGGCTGGAGATGTTTGGCTGAAGCTACGGCCAGCGAAGATCGAAGCCAAAAGACGGGTGCGCAAAGTTGCTGGCCCGGGGGCAGCGGTATGATCGGCGGCCGCACACTGAGGCGCTACATCGCCCGCAAGTTCATGATCGCGATCTTCGGCACGTTTGCGCTTTGCTCGGTGTTGATCTTCATGATCGATTTCGTCGAGCTGCTGCGCCAAGCCGGCAAGTACGGCAACGTGAAAGCTGGCAAGCTGGTGCTGATGACCCTGCTTCGGCTGCCAGCCTATACCGAGATTTTGCTCTCGTTTGCGGTGCTGGTCGGCACCATCGGCGCGCTGCTGATGCTCAATCGAAAGAGCGAACTCGCGGTGATGCGCGCGGCCGGCATGTCGGCGTGGCAGTTCATCGGCCCAGGCTTGACTGTCGCGCTCGGCCTCGGCGTGTTCGCAGTCGCGGTTTTCAACCCGCTTGCAGCGGCTTCACGAACGGAAGCCGAACGCCAGTTTGCGGAAGCGTTCGGCCGGGAATCGAACTTTTTGCGTAGTCAAAGCGGCGGCAACTGGTTGCGCCAGGACGGCCCAGATGGTCCATCCGTCTTCAACGCCGGTGCAGTGACCAACAAAGGCATGACGCTGACCGCCGTGTCAGCCTTTCAGTACGACAGTCAGGGCCGCTTCATCGAGCGGATCGATGCGGCGAAATCCTCACTCCGGGATGGCTATTGGCAATTGGAGGATGTGTGGGTGACGAGGACCGGCCGCGAACCAGAACAGTTTGCGACCTATATTGTCAGCACATATCTGACGCCGGAGCGTGTAAAAGATGCTCTTGGAACGGTGATATCGATGTCTGTCTTCGACCTGCCAACGATGATAGAAGTTGCTGAAAAGGCTGGTATTTCTTCATCGGTCTACAAGATACAGTATCAGCTGCTGCTCTCGCGTCCGGCCCTGTTGATGACAATGGTGCTTTTGGGGGCAACTGTGTCGTTAAGGTCATTCCGGTCGGGCCGCATCCAGACTATGGTCGTGACGGGGATGATCGGGGGTTTCGGTTTTTTCCTGATGGCGGAAGTTTCACGCCAAGTTGGAGTCGCGAGCCTCGTGTCGCCCTTGACGGCGATCTGGGTGCCGGTGGCCACCGCTGCGTTCGTTTCGTTGACGGTGCTACTGCACCAGGAGGATGGTTGAGTGATGCGCGCAGCGCGGACACCGCACTTTGATAGCGGACGCTCCCGTGCCCTGTTCCCTCGCGGCAACGCGATCGGGAGGAGGATGGCTGCGGCCCTCGCGCGCCTATTCGCTGTGCCCGCTAGCATCATTCCGGCAATCCTAGGCTGCGTGCTTCTCACCGGTGCTTTCGGTTCGGCCGCCCATGCACAGGATCCGAGCAGTCTGTCGATGCCGGGCCGAAGCGTGTCGTCGTTTCCCAAGCAGCAAGGCGGCATCCTCGGTGGGCCGACGCAGAAGATCGACCGTGCAAAGCCTTTGTATCTGCAGGGCGACGAGATGATCTACGACACCAAGGGCAACAAGGTGCGTGCCCGTGGCAACGTCGAAATCTTCTACAACAACTACATTCTGAAGGCCGACGAAGTTCAGTACGACCAGTCGGCCGGCACGTTGACGGCCATGGGCAACGTTGAGCTGCGCGAGCCTAACGGCAATATCGTCCGGGCCGAGCGCTTGACGCTGAGCGAAGACTTTCGCGACGGTTTCATCCAGTCGCTCAGCGCCGTCACGAAGGACGACACCCGCATCGTTGGTGAGCGCGCGACCCGCCGCGATGGCAACGTCACAGAGTTCGAGAAGGGCAAGTTCACACCCTGTAAGAACGATCCTGGCATGCCACCGCTCTGGTGCATCAGCGCCGCCAAGATCATCCACGATCAGGCCAACGCGACCGTCACCTATCAGGACGCATGGTTCGAGCTGTACGGCCAGCCCGTGTTGTATTTGCCGTATTTTCAGCACGCCGATCCAAGCGTCAAGCGCAAGTCCGGCTTCCTGATGCCCGGGTTCGGCTCGTCGACCACCCTCGGCTTTACGTCCGAAATTCCTTACTTCTTCAATTTGGCGCCGAACTACGATGTGACGTTGCATCCGATGTATACCGCCAAGCAGGGGATTCTGTGGCAAGCCGACTGGCGCCACAAGGCCACCTTCGGCGATATCTCGGGCGAGTACTTCATCAAGATCGCCACCATCGACCAAACCGACGACGTCACCAATCGCATCGCCAGTTCGTTGCCGGACAACTGGCGCGGCAGCGTCCAGACGCGCGGCGACTTTTCGCTCTCGTCTTGGTGGAAATTCGGCTGGGATGTAACCGTCGAAAGCGATGATTCATTCCGCCGCTTCTATAAGCTCGACAGCATCTTGCAGACCGACCGCGTCAACAGCGTCTATCTGCGCGGACAGAGCGAACGCAACTATTTCTCGATGACGGCTTATCAATTCGGTGGGCTGCTGCTCGACGACACGCGCCAGTCCGACAGCTGGGTTCATCCGGTCATCGACTACAACTACATTGCGGGCCAACCGATCCTCGGCGGCGAATTGGGCTTCAACATCAATGCCGTCAGCCAATCGCGCGGCAATGGCGATGGGTCGCTGACGACCAACGTACTGACGGGTCGACGCACGCAGATCGAACGCGCGTCCGGCGACGTCAACTGGCGCCGCCGCCTCACCGACCAAGTCGGCATTACCTACACCCCGTTCGCGAACGTACGTGGCGACCTCTACAGCATCAGTGATGCCATCGACCCAACGACCGGCTTTCGTATTCAGGACGAGTCCGGCGCGCGTGGCGTGGCGAGCGCTGGTGTGCTGGTAGCCTATCCTTGGGTAGCAAATTCCCCCAACGCCTCGCACATCGTCGAGCCCATCGGTCAGGTCATTGGCCGTACCGCCAGGGTCACCCAGCGCCGGTTGCCGGACGAAGATGCCAAGAGTCTTGTGTTCGACGACACCAACCTGTTCGATCTCGACAAGATGTCGGGTTGGGATCGCATCGAAACCGGCACGCGCGCCAACGTCGGCTTGCAGTACACGTTCCAGAACAACGGCGGCGGCACTGCTCGCATCCTCG
>JANOOW010000242.1:0-8633 GCA_031421555.1 Hyphomicrobiaceae bacterium
GTGCGCGCCTGGGTGAACGCCCGAAAAGTTGGCTTACTGCCTTGAACGCTGTGAAGATCCGTTTGTTTATCGACAGGATGGAGGTAAATAATCCGTCCCAAGAGATATTCCGTAGTATAACCAGCTTCGTTTTCCATCGCGATGAGTTTTTCTTTCAAAATGATGAAATCGATGTAGGCCCATCCGGAGAGCAGATCGATGATTAATTATACGAATAACAACGGTCTCTCGGAACTCCAGAATGCTGCTGCATTGGCGCCAAGTTTCGCGCATTGAGAGACCGCCCGTGGATGTTGGGTCACGCGCAAGTGCGCTAACCCAACCTACGTCCAGCTAGCGCCGCAGCACCTACCTGATCTGCGGAACGCTCGCAGTCGTGATGCACTGCTCTTTTTTGCTTTCCCGGAAAGGCTGCGGAGCAGGCTTATCCGGCACCTGCCGGAATTTGGGCTGTCGATAACTGAGCGCGTATAGCCAAACAGCGCCCTCCCCTTTTTGCTTTCCCGAAAAGGCTGCGGAGCAGGCTTATCCGGGATCGCGTTTCATTGATAGGACGCGATCCCGGGTCGTAGCGCTTCGCGCACGCCCGGTCGCTGCTCCGACGGTGCAGCCGGTCGCCAGCCTCAACTTGTTCGGCGCGCCAAAATTGCCGGCACAGCCACGCACAGCAACTCAAACATCAGCGACGCGCCGACCCAGGCGGTGCCGCCCGAGGGATCGAACGGGGGCGAGACCTCGACGAGATCGCAGCCAGCAATGTCGACGCCGCTCAAGGCGCGCACCATCTGCTGCGCCTGGAAGGTCGAGAAGCCACCGATCTCCGGCGTACCGGTACCTGGTGCTTGCGAGGGATCGATACCGTCGATATCGAAGGAGACATAGGCTGGCGCTTTATCCATCAACGCGCGCGCCTCTTGCATCACCGGTGCCGTGCCACGCTCCATCAACTCTTCGATACGGACGATACGAACGCCGTGGGCTCTTGCGAACTCGACGTCCTCGCCATCGTACTGCGTGCCACGAATGCCGATCTGTATTATTCGCTTCGGCTCAAGCAAACCTTCTTCGATGGCGCGGCGAAACGGCGTCCCGTGCGTGTAGCGAAAGCCACCGAAGTAGTCGTTGAAGAGATCGGTGTGGCTGTCGAAATGGATCATGCCGAGTGGACGCTTGGCCGCAAGTGCACGCAGGATCGGCAGCGAAACCAGATGATCGCCACCGGCCGAGATAGGCGTGATTCCGCGCGCGACCAGCTCATCGTAGAAAGCGGTGACGCGGGCCAACGTGTCCTGCACGTCGGCCGGATTGACGGGCACGTCGCCTAGATCGGCACAGTTGACCGCCTCGAACGGATCGAGGCCCGTCGCCGGATGCATGCGGCGGATCATCGTCGACAAGTCGCGTAGCTGACGAGGTCCATGCCGTGCGCCGGGCCGGTTCGTCGTGCCACCATCCCACGGTACACCGACAAAGCCGACATCGATTTGCGGTGCTACGGCCGAGCCCAACTCGACGAGGGGCAGGCGCATGAACGTTGGCACACCGGCATAGCGCGGCGAGATCATGCCGGAGACCGGCAGAAAAGGATGCGGCACGGCAATTGGCCTTCCGTTTATCGAGATCACGCAGCGTAACCCGATAAGCCGAACGGCGGAACGATAATGTCTGAGCCGCGCAGCCATCCCCTCCCGCGGGACGGCTGCGCGGCTCAGCGCAAGGGATCAGAACTTGTAGCTCAAGCCTGCGCGCACGAGGTGGAAATTGTTGTCGAACTTCATCTTTTCGTTTTCGAGATTGCGCGTCTCGAATTCGCGCGTGTCTATATAGAGGTATTCGACACGGCCGGTCCATCCACCTTGGAACGCGTATTCCGCACCTGCACCGACGGCGAAGCCGGGCTGAATACCGCTCGTGGTCTTGAAGCGCTTCGCATTGGCTGGGTTGCCGCCCGCATTGTCGACGTCGACAAATGCAAAGCCGCCGGTGACATAGGGCATGAAGCGGCCGAAGGCGTAGCCCAGACGTCCGCGCAGGGTGCCGAAGAAGCCGGTATCGACGCGCAAGATGTCATCGTCCTTGATGACGATCTTTTCGTCGCTGATGCCGAGGTAACCCAACTCGGCCTCGACGCCGATCACCCAAAGGCTCGGCATCATGTGGTTGTAACCGACGTGTCCGCTGATCGCGATACCGCTGGCATCGCCCCAAACCTGGCCATGGTCGTTCTTGCCGTTTTGGCGGTCGTAGTAGTGTTCCAGGTCGGCGATGGCCATTCCGATGCTGGCGCCGTAGTACAGGCCGGACCAGTTATAGCCCGGGGCATATGCCGGTTCTTCGACAGTGATTGGCTGGGGCGGTGGTCTGCGTCCTTTGCCTAAATCGGCTGCCATCGATGAGCTTGCGATGAAGATTGACGCTAGCCCCAAAGCCATTCGAATGGCGTTTCTGATGTTCATGCTTGTTCTCCCGTTACCTTCGTTTGCATTCGTCACGCGTTACGCAACGCGGATATAATTCGTTTCGGTTCCCCCATCCCCTCCGTTGCCCTGGTGTCAGATTGAGATTTGCACGTCGCCGGCAGCTACATGGCCGGTCTCAGTTCTTGATTGCCTTGCGCAGCTCTCCTCGTGCCGCGCTTGTCGAGAAGCGAGCTCAGCCAGCTCTTTTCCTTGGCGGCGCTAGGCACGAACGGATCGGCATGCAGCATCGCGCCAGCGCGGTCCGCCGCCGCTGAGATCACGTCGATCATCGCTGGCGGGCCAGCGGCATAGATCACATCGCCTGACGCCAACCCTGCGAGACAATCGGCCGGGCGGCCGACGCGAACGCCCTCGGCGATGTTCCCGGCGTCTTGCACGATTGGCATTATGAACAGGTTGGGGCAGCCCGACATGCGATGCAGCGCCGGGATCATGTACATCGATTTCATGTCCTGGACGCCAACGATCAGAACCATCGGCCGGGCTGCATTCTCACGTAGCGCCGCATCCGCGATTGCCCACACCGGCGCGAAACCCGTGCCGCCGGCGATCAACACCATCCGGTTCGGCAACTCTGGGCGGAAGTAGGCCGCTCCAAAGGGGCCCTCCAGCTTGAGCTGGTGGCCAACTGCGATGCCGGTGCCCAGTTGCGATGATACGTGTCCGCCCGGAACGCGCTTGATGTGGAGGCGCAGCGTGCCGGGTTTGTCGGATCCATCGAGTGCGATGGTTGGGCTGAAGGCGCGTTGGGCAAATCGCTTGAAGCGGACCTGGAAGTACTGGCCCGGCAGATAGACGGCGCGTTTTGCGGTCGCAATGGTGACCTCGGTGACGTCATGGGCGAGCGGGCTGAGCGCTGTGACAATGCCGGAGATGGTTTTTATATCAGGCACCGCTTCGAAGGTTGCTTCGAGGTCGGATAGAACCATCGCCTGGCAGGCGTGCACCATTCCAGGCTGCTGGCTTCTGCCACCAACTGCGATGCCGCTGCGAACCTGGACGAGGCATGATCCGCACTGGCCGGACCGGCAATCATGCGGAATGTCGATGCCGTTCGACAAAGCCGAGTCCAACAGGATATCGCCCGCGTTCGCCGCAAACTCTTCGCCGTTGATATTGATGCGGCAGGTTCTGGTCATTATTCCACCTCCAGTTTGATCGGCCGCAAGTGACGGGTGTGCCGGGTCTGCGAATGGTCGAATGCGGCAACCCACATGGAAACGCCGCTGGCGATCGGAATGTCGAACTTGCTGCCGGTGTCGAGGCGGCGGGAGACTTCCAGCGTCCACCGGCCAGCCGACCAGCGCGCCGCGCACTTCACGTCGGCCCGGTCAGCGGTGTACTCGCCGCTGATCAAGACGCTTGGCATTATTGAGCCCGCCGGTATCTGCGCATCGAGTTCGGCTTTGTAGGGAACCGTGTCTTCATTGGTCATCATCCACCAGCGTGCGCCTTCCGGCTCGCCGTGGTTGGGATCGAGGTCTAGATGACCCATCGCGGTATTGGTTGCCGCCAAATTCTTCGGCAGGCGCTTCGGCGTCAGCGGTTTCGCGTAACCGCCGGGCGGCTGCACTTCGAAGTTGATCGAGTAAGGCGCCTTGCCGGGATCGGTCGTGTAGCCGGCCTTGTACCGGCTTTTGCCTTCGAGCTCGGATTTCGTGGGCTCGGACGGCGCGCCGAAATAGTTGTCGTCCATGTAGCCCAGTAAGCCGCCGCGCGCAGCCTTCCAATGCCAAACGTCGACGATGCTGCCATCGGTGGTGTAGTGCAGGCCGCGACCCGAATACGCGGGCGGCTTATCGGCCAGCGGTGCGTGCCCCAGATGCGCGGAGCCGCCGCCAGCGCCGGCGCTGCTGTGCGCGAGCATGACGGAAAATTTGTCCTCGTAGTAATCATCTTCGTCTTCGATGTCGTAGGCCTTGTGCAGGAGATACCAGCCATCGGCGCGCTTGATCATCGGCAGGTGCTTGAGCGAGCGGGTCGGGTCGTCCCAGGTGAAAGCGAAGTAGGCGAACTCGCCATCGTGTAGAGCCTTGATGCGAACCTCGGACGTACCTTTGCCATCCAGGTTGGCGCCGTGGCTGGTGGGAACGACGATCTCGGGCGCTGAGCGCCAGACTCGTTCGGCAAGGTCTCCATCTAGTTTCGGCGCTTCGTTCTTTGCGATCGACTTCACGACGAGCTTGTCCCGTCCGCCCTTGTCGATCGCGGTGGCGAGTGTGGCGATGCTCAAGCCGGCTGCGATGGCTATGGTGAGCGGGTGAACATGCAGTGTCGTCGGCCGGGGCCGCGTGGGCTGTGTGTTTTCAGGGCCCGGTTGTGCGCGCCCGCGATCGTGCGCTTGCAGGCCAGTGCGGTGCGTTGCGGCATCCTTGTTGAAGTGCTCGGCCAGGGTGTCGGCAAGGCTCGGCTGCGCAACGCGGGGCCGCAGCCGCGATGGGCGAAACACCCGCATGATCTGTCCCATCCCGCCATACGCGTAATGCGCGGCAACATGGACGATCGGGTAGGCGACCAGGATGGCTGCACTCCACAGGTGGATCTGAATGAAGCGGCCGCCGTGACCCAGATATAGGAATGTGCCCGTTATGATCTGCAGGAGAAGCGTTGCGAACAGGCCCCAGTACAGCACCACGTTGACAGCAGCCCACCTCGGCCGGCCTTGGCGCGCAACGCTCGACAGCCGCGCGCGGTCGAGGCGTACGCGGCGGGAGAGGCCGGCGCGCGCAATGTAGACGGCGTAAGTAATTGCCAGCGCACAAAGTGCCAGGCCCGACTTGATGTGCACGCCCCAAATGTCACCTTGCGGCAGGATCGGCCACAGGAAGCTCAGCCAGGCCGTTTCAGGGCTGTCGGCTGCGATCCGCAAGCCGGTCAGCAGCGACGCGGCGAGCGTCACGACGACAAGCCAGTGGACGATGATCGTCCCGTAGTCCGTCCGGGGATTTTGCCCGCGCATCATAGTCCATTTTCCTTCGCGTCTGCCGCAATCGTCATTCCGATGCGTGTCTAATTCTGGATCGATGCTGCGGGAGCGTTTGGTTCGGTTGCGGCCGACTTCGTCGCCGTGTCTTCGGTGACCACTTTCTCCCAGGATCGTGCGGCATCGATCAGCGCCTCGAATGCCGATGCGCGGAGGATCAACTGTTCCTTTACGTCCTTGTCGAGCGACGTCTCGAGACCGGTGGTGTCGTCGAGCGGCATACGATCGCGGCGCACGCTGTCCATCACGCGCTTGATCTCGGCGGCGGCGTGGGCAGGTGTCTGCAGCAGCACCAGCTTTTTCGACTTGAATGCGTTGTTGGGGGAGTGACAGCTCATGCACTGGCCTTCCCGCAGCGACAGCGCAAGTTCCTTGTAGGCGGCGTCCAGCAGGCTCAAATGCGGGTTCTCGGGCTTGAAGATCCCGTCGAACAAAGTGACCTTGGGCTGGGCTTTGCCGTCGGCATCGGTCCACATCCACTTGCCGTCGAAAGCCGGCACCGGCACTGCCACGATCTTAGCTTTTGGATCGGTCGTGCCTCGCTTCGTGAATTGGGCGGTACGCACCTTCATTGAGGCTGGATCGATCCACAGCAACATCGCATTCGCGCCCTGGTACGTGTTCCACTTGGCTTCGACGTGCCAGAATGGATAGGGGTATTGGCCAGGCGCTAGCCGGTTGCGAAAGGCGACGCCGAGTTCGACGCGATACATTTTTTCCACTTCATTGTACGAGACGGTTTGGCGCCCGTTGAACATGAACAGCGGCATGTACATGCCGGTCAGCACGTCGGGCGCAAATTGCGTCAGATGGGTATCGGCCAAGCTCTTTAGCGGGTCGTCGTTCTGGCGGCCCCACAGCGTGAAATCGGATAGGCTCTGGCGCAGCAGCGACGTGGTCAGCATCTGCCCGCGGCAACGCTCCATCGCGACGACATCGTTCGGGTCCGCAATCGGGCAGGCAGCGTTCAATTCGGCGGCGATGGCTGCTGCCAACTCCGTCACGCGGCCGTGCTGCAGAATCGGATTGCCGGACAAGCTCGCAGTGACGACCTGCGACGACGCCTCCGCTGGCGCTGTCTTTGTCGCCGATGCCACCGCGTGCGGCGATGCCACGCGCGTAGTCGAGACTGGCGCCTTCGCCGCCGCCGTTTGCGCTGAGCGACGTGCGCTCTTCACGGCGGCGATTTTTCCTGCTGCCGTTTGAGGGGAGCGCGTCTGCGCGGGCGGGTCATCGGGGCGGCATGACGCCAGCAACAAAGCGGCGGCCGTCAGTGCGACGATGAACTTTACCGGCCGGCCCCCGCCGGACCTAGCGAGAGATTGATTTGATATTGAATTCCCCGATCCCACCCTAAAGCTCCCATTTCAATTGCTGGCAAAAGCAATGCCCAGTCGGCAACACGCATTCCTTCACACCCGCAATGAAGGCGTGCTGGACGGCTCTTAGATTTGTCGCGTTTCGCGCTTGGTCACCTGCGGCGGGGTCATTCAAAATGCGCCCGTTTGCAGCTGAGTTTGCGCTAAGGCGCTACGAAACTGGTTTTGATTTCGGCAAGGCAACCCCCAAGAGACGGCCGGTTTGGCCGACATTGGACAAAGCTCTCGGATGCGGTGGCGCTATAACGGCGATCACGGCATCCGCCTCCCCACAAGGCAGCTGCATCAGCTCGAACTTTGTCGCGACGGAACGATGATTTGGCTTTGGGAATCCCGAGCATTCCCAATTAGAAAACCAAATCGCACGAATACTATTTTCGTGATCACGTGAGGACATATGCGTGTCTGAATGGGGACAGAATGTGGCTGCGGGAAGGAAACTTCACGTCGCGCATTCAACCTCTTGTAAAAGACGGAAATGAACTGCTTCTGAGTATTAACATTTCAAATTTGAGATTTGACCCGAAAATTGCGGAGAGGAACAGTCCAGTGTGTGATCATATGCCGTTTGGGCTGATCTTCTGTCGGCGGCGCAACAACCTGCTACTTGCGGTTAAAGGGGTTTCGCTGAAAAAATTTAGCTGCCGCTGATTTGGCCGGCGCGCACTTTCGAAATGCGGAAAGATGTATTGTCAGGAACTGAGATGGTCCTAAAGCGGGGCCTGCCATGCATTGGGGAGGCAACAAAATCGGTCCTGCGGACTTTTCTGTTCAGGCGGAATTTTCCGTCGGGTCATGCTACGGCATTTAATTCCCGTACAATCGGCCCCTATGACTGCAGCGGAGGCGCGCCATGACACAGCACGGAGCTCATCTATCGCACGCGAACAGCGATGCGGCGGCGACTGATGTTACCGTAAAAGATCCTGTTTGCGGCATGACGGTCGACCCGCATACGGCCAAGCACCGTCACGTGCACGGCGGGCAACCCTACTATTTCTGCTCCGGACGATGCCGCGAAAAATTTGCTGCGGAACCGCTGAAATACTTGTCGTCCGGCGCCACGGTGACGCCGCCTGTCCCCCCCGGCACGATCTATACATGCCCGATGCATCCTGAGATCAGGCAGGAAGGGCCGGGCTCCTGCCCGATCTGCGGCATGGCTCTGGAGCCCGATGTCATCTCGGCCGACTCGGGCCCCAATCCAGAGCTCGCCGATATGACGCGGCGGTTCTGGATCGGCCTAGCGCTTGCCCTTCCAGTGTTCGTGCTGGAAATGGGAGGCCATCTAACCGGTCTACATCAGTGGATTGGCCAGCAGAACTCCAACTGGGTGCAACTCGTGCTTGCGACGCCTGTCGTACTGTGGGCCGGCCTCCCGTTCTTCGAGCGCGGCTGGGCATCGGTTCGCACGGGCAATCTCAATATGTTCACGCTGATCGCCATGGGCACCGGGGTCGCCTGGATATACAGCGTGATCGGAACCCTGTTGCCGGGGCTGTTCCCGGCGTCGATGCGTGCAGCCGACGGTTCGGTTGCGATCTACTTCGAGGCGGCAGCTATCATCACCGTGCTCGTTCTGCTCGGTCAGGTGCTGGAGTTGCGTGCACGCGAACAGACGAGCGGCGCAATCAAGTCGCTACTCGATCTATCTCCGAAAATGGCGCGGCGGATCAATCCAAACTCTACAGAAGAAGATGTCGGCCTCGACCAGGTGATCGTTGGCGATCGCTTGCGGGTGCGGCCCGGCGAGCGTGTACCGGTGGACGGCCAGATCGACGACGGCCGGAG
>JANOOW010000243.1:0-13237 GCA_031421555.1 Hyphomicrobiaceae bacterium
AACAGCAAGACGGCAACCTCTTCCTCCGCCGCAGCGTGCTAGAGGCCTGAGCCGTGCGCGCAATGCAATCGCGAACACCTGTCGGAAGACTCCGAAGTTGCGTTTAGCGGAGTGCTCCCCTGTAAGCTGTTCATTTGGAAGTAGAGTTTTCCGTCGTCTGAGGCATGGCCGGGGAGCGAGAAGAACCCATGAAGGCGTCGAAGTTCACAGAGAGAACTGCGTCAAAGGCGATCGGCACAGCGGTGAACTAAGACGCACGACGCAACGTCATACTGAAGAGCATGATTTAGACATTGCTGTCGCGCGGCACCGGGTGAATAGTGCACCACCGCATCGACAAATCAATGCATCGGTAGCCCCGGCTCCATTCGCCCCGCCAACCTGGACACGTTTCACCATGAAGCCCGATCTAGATGTGCCCGTGTTCCCCGAAGTGTCGCCCGACGAGGCGCCGCCTCACATCCGCGCCATTTACGATGAGATCTGCCGATGGGCCGCGGTGCCGATGGCTGCCCTTATTTTTCGCAATCTTGCAACACATCCAGGTGTTCTGGAAGAGGTTTGGGAGGGCATCGGCCCGCTGTTCCGCAGCGGACAGATTCAGGACGCCGCTTGGCGGATAGCTCGAACCGCGGCGCCGAAAAATCTTCTGCCGCCGATCGAAGAACATGCACGAGCGGTCATCGGTCTCACCGGAGACGCATTGATCGACGTACGCAATACACTTGACGCCTACAATCGCGCAAACCCCGTAAACCTGCTTGCAATGCTGGCTCTGCTCGAGCGGCTTGGTAGTCATGCCCCGCCCCAGCCGGTACTGCCCGATGCCTGGACGCCTCCCGCGCCGATACCGGCACCGATACCGAAGATGGCGCCACTGGATACGATGTCGCCACAAACCCGATGGCTTATCAACGATCTGGGATTTGGTGATCGCTCGAAACTGGCGCCGGTCGTGCCCAGCCTTTATCGCCACCTCACGAATTGGCCGGGCTACCTCGCAGTGCTTCACGTCACGCTGCTACCCCGCTTTCACGATGGCACCATTGCGGCTGCGACGGAGCAACTCCGGCAGGCCATGGCCCGGGAAGCCGTTCCACTCGCCTTATCCTTGCCGCCATTGCGCCGGCTGGCGACCATTCCCGAGGTTTCGGTTACAATCACGGATTTTACCGCCACCGTCATTCCTCAGATGATCGTGATAGGCACTGCAATGCGTCAGTCACTTGTTTAACAGCGACACAGCACGCCGACCCCAACTCCGTTCCACCCTGGACCGCGCGCCGCCAACGCTCATCAAGCTGGCGGCACCGCTTTTTTGAACCCTATCTAGCTCAACGTTCTCTGAATATCCGCAATCGATGCTTTCGTTAGCGTCTTGCCATGCTCCGACACCAGACGGCTCTGCACTTCTTTGTGCAGGAGGGGACGCAGTTGGCCTAGTGTCTGCGGGTCGGCGATGAGGACTAGCGCCGCAAAGTCGCCCTGGTGGGCACGACGATAGAGCTCCTTCGCCAATTGTTTCGCAAACGTGGCCTCGTCGGTTTCCTGACTCGTCGACTCGTGAGGGCGCTTGCCAGACGGCCCCTCATTGTCGAGATGGGCGGGTTGAAGCTCGCCGTCGGCCTTCAAAGTCACACTGAGATCCTGACTGGTATTGCGGAAGAAGCGCGCTTTCGTGCCGTCGGCTACGACAACAAGGGCGTTGTGCGGGATCTTGTCAGCCATGATCTCTTCTCCTATTCGGTCATTTGTTTGAGGTGGTGCGACTGCGCGCGTTCAGCAAGGACCGGCTTCGAAGACTTTCGTGTGCTTGGCTCGGACGAGCAGGTTCCCCTGGATCTGCGCCGTCGCGCTGGTGCCTGGTTGCGCTGCACCGCTTGGCCTACCGCCAGCGCGAACGGCGGTGGCAGATACAGGAACCGGCTGATCGAGACCCTTCATGGCTCGCGCATCCAACGCCATTATGTCTGGCTTCTTTCGAGGGGTACATGCGAGTGTCGACCCGGGACATTACGGGCGAGGCGGATGGCATGTATCGAATTGGCGTCGACATCGGGGGCACCTTCACCGACTTTGCCCTATTTGACGTCCGTCGCGGGCGGATCGCCATTCACAAGCGTCTGACAACGCCGCGCGACCCGTCCGAGGCAGTTCTTCTCGGCATCGAAACGCTGATCGGCGACAACGGAGTCAGTATCGGCGATGTCGAGGACGTGGTGCACGGAACCACGCTCGTCACCAACGCTGTGATCGAGAGACGCGGTGCCGTTACCGGCATGCTCGTCACTGCCGGCTTTGGCGATATCATGGATATGGGCTTCGAGCGCCGCTACGACCTGTTCGATTTGCGAATCGAGTACCCATCACCGCTGGTGCCGCGCCGGTTGCGCATCGAGGTGGACGAGCGTGTGCGGTTCGATGGCAGCGTCGAGCGTAGCCTAGACGAGGACGCTGTCACGGCCGCCGGCTTCCGGTTCGTGGCCATGGGCGTGGAGGCGGTGGCCGTGTGCTTCTTGCATGCCTATGCCAATGCCGGCCACGAGAAGCGCGCCGCCGAACTCCTGCAGGCTGCGGCGCCCGGCATCGCCATCTCGACTTCGGCCGACGTGTTTCCGAACATGCGTGAGTTTGAGCGCTGGACGACGACGACGGTCAACGCATACACGCAGCCGATGTTCGACCGTTACCTCAAGCGCCTGGAGGACGGCCTTGGCAGCGCCGGGTTCAAGGGCCGGCTGTACATCATGGGGTCGAGCGGCGGCACGCTGACACCGGACACCGCCCGGCGCTTTCCGGTACGCGCGCTCGAATCGGGTCCTGCCGCCGGCGCTCTTATGAGCGCCCATCACGGACGCACCCTCGCCCTCCCCAACCTGTTGTCGTTCGACATGGGCGGCACCACGGCGAAAGGGGCGCTGGTCCGCGATGGCGAGGCGGTGAAGAAGTATGCCATGGAAGTCGCCCGCGTGCACGAGTTCCGTCAGGGCAGCGGCTTGCCGGTGCGTATTCCTGTGATCGATATGATCGAGATCGGCGCCGGCGGTGGCTCGATTGCGTCGGTGGACGAACGTGGGCTGCTCCGGGTCGGACCGCGCAGTGCCGGCGCCATGCCCGGCCCTGCCTGCTACGCTCAAGGCGGTACCCTACCGACACTGACCGACGCAAATCTCGTACTCGGCTATCTTGACGATGGCTTCTTCCTGGGCGGTACCATGAGGCTCGACCGCGCGGCGGCGGAGGCAGCGATCGCAAAGCACATAGGCGGACCGCTGAAGCTCGCCACCCTGCGCGCCGCCTGGGGCATCCACGACATCATCAGCGAGGACGTGGCGCGGGCCTTTCGCATCCACGCCACGGAGCGCGGCTTCGACTATCGCTCGGGCAGCATGGTCGGCTTCGGTGGCTCGGGGCCGCTGCATGCGCTCTCGGTCGCTCGAAAGCTGAAGATCCCGCGGGTGATCTTCCCGCTTGGTGCGGGCGTGATGTCGGCGCTGGGGCTGCTGGTGAGCCCGATCGCATTCGAGGTCGCGCGCTCCCGGCGCGTGCATCTTGCCGACCTCGATGCACCTACGTTCGGTGCGACGTTTGAGGCGCTGGAAGCGGAAGCCGGCGGCTATCTGCGTGACGCTGGCGTGGCCAATGCCGACATGCGTGTCGTCCGCCGGCTCGACATGCGCTACCAAGGGCAGGGGCATGAGATCGAGGTGACGCTGCCAGAGAACGCCGCCGACGCAGTATCGTGCTTTGCGGAACTCGGAGAGCTTTACGCCCGCGCTTACGAAAAGGCCTATGCCATTCGGCTCGACGAACTCGTGGAGATCGTCAACTGGAAGGTCGAGATGATCGGCCCGGCGCCAAGCCTCGGCGAAGGCTACGCATTGAGCGGAGCCGGCAGCGGCGGCAAGGCGCTCAAGGGTAGCCGTGCCGCCTACGATCCAACCTCGGGCGGTCTCGTCGACTGGCCGGTTTACGATCGCTACGCCTTGAAGCCCGGCACGTTTCTGCGCGGACCAGCTCTGATCGAGGAGAGGGAAAGCACTTGTGTTATCGGTGCCGGCGATGCCGTCACAGTCGACGCCCGCTACAACCTGATCGCCGAGCTAACGCGGTGAAGGAGCTCAAAGCCATGTCCGATCGCTCGTTCGACGCCGTCAGCCTCGGCATTATGTGGGACCGCCTCGTATCGCTGACCGACGAGATAGTCTCGACGCTGGTGCGGTGCTCATTCTCGACCATCGTGTATGAAAGCTACGATTTGTCGTGCATCGTGCTCGACGCCGACGCGAACTCCATCGCCCAGGGCACGTTTGGCATCCCCGCTTTTATCGGCAGTGCGCCGGTGACGCTGCGGCACATGCTGAAGAAATTTCCCGCCCATACGTTGGTGCCCGGAGACGTCGTCATCACGAACGACCCGTGGCTTGGCACCGGCCACTTGTTCGACATCACCATGATGCGCCCCGTTTTTCGCCGTGGCCGCATCGTCGCCTACACGATGAGCATCACACACCTGCCCGATATAGGCGGCACTGGCTTTGGCTCGGCTGCGACCGAGATCTATCAGGAAGGCCTGCGGCTGCCGATCTGCAAACTCTACGACGCAGGCCGCTTGAACGAGCTGATCGTCGAGATCATCCGCACGAACGTGCGAATACCCGAGCAGGTGATGGGCGACGTGATGGCGAACGTCAGTTGCAACGATGTCGGCGGCCGCGAGGTCCTGGCCTTTATGGACGAGTACAACCTGGAGGATTTGACGGAGCTTTCAGCGGCAATCCGCAGCCAGTCCGAAGCCGCAATGCGGGCCAAGATCGCAGAATTCAAAGATGGCACGTATCGCAACCGCATCACCGTCGAGGGCTTCGAAGGGGCGGCCGAGTTCGCGGTTCGCGTCGATGTCAGAGGCGACAGCGTCGAGATAGACTTCGACGGCACGTCCGGCTGCGTGCGCGCCGGCGTCAACGTGCCGTTCTGCTATACCAATGCCATGGGCTTGCATGCGATCAAGTCGCTCACACTGCCGTCCATCCCCAACAACGAAGGCTCGGTCGCGCCGATCAAGGTCAGTGCGCCTATTGGCTGTATCCTGAATGCCCAGCCACCGTTCCCGACCGGCGGCCGCCACGCCATGGGCCACTTCGTGACGCCATTGATCTACGGCGCGTTGGCCGGCGCCGCGCCCGACCGCGTGCAGGCAGACTCCGGGATGATGAATCTGATCACCTTCCAGGGGCACCGCCGCGACGACCGCGCGTTCTCGTGCCTTTACTTCGCGTCGGGCGGCTACGGCGCTCTAAAGCAGCTCGATGGCTGGCCAACCCTGCCGCATCCGTCCAACATGGCGGTGGTTCCGGTCGAGATCTGGGAGACACTCACCCACATGACGGTCGAGCGTAAGCGGCTGTTGACCGACTCGGGCGGGCCTGGTCAGTGGCGCGGCGGCCTCGGCCAGGAAGTCGTGTTGCGCAACGACACCGGCCACCCGCTGACCATGCTCGGCATGGGCAATCGCACTGAGTTTCCAGCGCGTGGCCAGTTCGGAGGCGGCGCCGGCGCGCTGCGCGTGCATGCCATCAACGGCAAGCCCGTACATGCGAAAGGCCGGATCGAGGTGGCCCCGGGCGAGCGCATCACGGTCATCGAAGCTGGGGGCGGTGGCTTTGGAGATCCGGCAAACCGTGACCCGAAATCAATTGCCAACGACGTGGCCGATGGCCTGGTCAGCTCAGATGCCGCGCGCGAAACGTACAAATGGAATGGTTGAGTGGTTCAATCAATTAATTGCGACGAGTCCGGCGTAAATGGCCGAGCCCTCCGGCAATGCACGCGAGCCCGGCGTAGCGCGAACAAAATCGGGCTTCCGTTAGGCAGGGGCGTTTGCTAGTTTCCCCATTGCATGGGAAGCGCCTGCAACAAGCTTTCCGCTTAGCGAGGGGCACCGTATCGCTCGCAATCTGGGATGGAACAAGAGGGACAGCATGATCAAAAGACTTGGTCTATTGGCTAGCGCACTCGCGCTTGCCGCAACGACAGCCACGGCGACCCTGGCGCAGGGTACCGTTAAGATCGGCGCCATTTATCCGTTGAGTGGTAATGCCGCCAGCGCCGGTAATTCGGCGAAGGCCGCACTCGAGGTCGCAGCCGATATCATCAACAATGATCACCCGGAACTCGGCGACCTGACGCTCGCCAAGGGCGCTGGCCTGCCGAACCTTGGCGGCGCCAAGATCGAGTTCGTATTTGCCGACAATCAGGGCACGCCGGCTGCCGGCCAGAACCAGGCGCTGCGGCTCATCACAGAGGAGAAGGTGCACGCGTTGACCGGCGCCTACCAGTCGGGCATTACGCTCACCGCAAGCGCCATCTCTGAGAAGTACGGCATCCCGTTCCTGTCGGGTGAGTCGGTTGCGGCGAACCTCACCGAGCGCGGCTTCAAATGGTTTTTCCGCACGACGCAGATCGCCTCTGACATCGCCAAGATCTACATGGACTTCCTCAAGGAGTTGAAGGCGAAGGGCACTAAGGTCGACAGCATCGCGATCGTCAACGAGAACACCGAGTACGGCACTTCAATTGCCAAAGTGATCCGCGAGGCCGCAAAGGAAAATGGCCTCAACGTCAGCATCGAGATTCCCTACAGCGCCAACACCACCGACGTGCAGTCGCAGGTGTTGCAGCTGAAGGACAAGAGCCCCGACTGCATCATCTTCGTCAGCTACACGTCCGACGCCATTCTTTACATGAAGACGATGCAGGCGCTCGGCTACAAGCCGCCGATCCTGATTGGCGACAACTCGGGATTCTCTGACGCAGCCTTCTTGAAGACCGTGGGCCCGATCGCACAGGGCGCCATCAACCGCTCGGCTTTCGACATAGGCAAGCCGGGCACGGTCACCTATCTCGTCAACGAGATGTTCAAGAAGAAGACCGGCAACGATCTCGACGACACCGCCGGCCGCGCCATGCAGGGTGTGCTGACGCTGGCCGAGGCGATCAACCGCGCCGGCTCCACCGACCCAGCCAAGATCCAGGCTGCGCTGAAAGCAACCGATCTCAAGCCCAATCAGCTGATGATGGGTTATCGGGGCGTCAAGTTCGACGAGAAAGGCAACAATACGCTGGCGGCCGCGCTGTTGATCCAGGTGCAAGGCGACAAGTACGTCGCGGTTTGGCCGGGCACGCAAGCGACCGCGCCGCTACAGCTGCCGTACAAGGGCTGGTGATGGCACCGCCCTCTCCTTCCGCCGCTTGGGCGGACAGGCAGTGGGCGGCCACTTGTTCCGCTCCCCGAGCCCGACCACAGCATTCCGGCATTCTTTGCCGGGATGCATGGTGCATATCTCTCGGGATGAGGCATGGTGGTCCCGGGGACAAGCGCCGGGATGATGGCGGAGTATGAAGATCCGGCGCGGTTCACTGGTGTGTTCTGGCGGAGCCGCAATTAACTCTCGTCCTGAAAGCCTGTAGCGCTCGATACCCAGCCACTCGATCAGCCCTTCCTCTGTTTCACCGAGCCCCATGTCCCAATCCCTTGTCCAAGTCCTCGTCGGCGGCATCCTGCTCGGCGCCGTCTATGCCCTGTTCGCGTCCGGACTGACGCTGATCTGGGGCATGATGAATGTCGTCAACTTCGCGCACGGCGATTTCGTCATGGTTGCCATGTACGTGGCGTTCGTGGTGTGGAAGCTGCTCGGTTTCGGCCCGGCCGCGTCGATCCCGATCGCGGCGCTGGTGCTCGCAACCCTCGGCATCATCGCCTATTTCGGCCTCGTGCGGCACGTGATGAAGGGACCGATGCTGGCGCAAATTCTCGGTACCTTCGGGCTCGCCCTGTTGCTGCGATATTCGATCTTCTGGGGTTTCGGCGCCAACTTCCTGTCGCTGCCGGAGGATCTGGTCGGCGGTACTTTCGATATCGCCGGCATCCGCATCCAGGCGTCGCGGCTGTTGGCTGGCACGCTCGCCGTGCTGCTGACGATCGGCCTGCACTTGCTGCTCACTCGAACCAGCCTCGGCAGCCGCATGCTCGCGGTTTCCGAAGATGCGATGGCGGCACAACTCATGGGCATACGGCCCGAACGCATGCAGGCGACCGCATGGGCGCTGGCTGCCGGCCTCACTGGCATCGCTGGCGCACTGATCGCGACCTTCTTCTATATCGCGCCAACGGTCGGCGAAACCCTCGGCATCGTGGCCTTCGTAACGGTATCGCTCGGCGGCTTCGGCTCGATCCCTGGGGCGTTGATCGCGGGCATCCTGATCGGCGTGATCGAATCGCTGTCGGGTTACCTGATCGGCGCGATCTACAAGGACATCGTGGTGTACACTCTCTTCATCGCGGTGTTGTGGTTCCGCCCGCAAGGTCTCATGGGGAAGATGTGATGCAGCGCTTTCTCTGGCCCGGCATCGCGCTCGGTGTCGCTTTGGTTTACCCGCTGGTCTTGACGACACCGTTCCAGCAGCGCCTCGGTGCGCTGGTTCTGCTGTACGCGATCGCGGCCTCCGCTTGGAACATCGTCGGCGGGTACGCGGGCCAAGTATCGGTCGGGCATGTCGTGTTCTTCGGGTGCGGTGCCTACGCGAGCCTTGCCGTGTTCACTCACTTCGGCTGGCCACCGATAGCCGGTGTGCCGATCGGCATGTTGATCAGCGTCGCAATTGCCTCGATAATCGGCGTGCCGACGCTGCGTCTCTCGGGTCATTACTTCAGCATGGCGACGATCGCAGTCGCCGAACTCGCGCGTTTGATCGTGACCAATATGGAATTCCTCGGTGCGGCGGTCGGCCTCAGTGGGCCCGTTGTTCCGCGCACGGTTTTCGACCTGTCGTTCACGTCGGCGCTGCCCTACTATTATTTGTTCCTCGCCGTGTTGATCGGTGTGCTGTGGATCACCCACTGGATGGCCGAGAGCCGTACCGGTTTCTATCTGCGGGCGATCAAGGACAACGAGCGTGCGGCGCGTTCACTCGGCGTCGAGGCCGGCCGCTATAAGCTGTATGCCTTCATGTTGAGCGCCGGCCTCACGAGCGTTGCCGGTGCGCTTTATTCGACCATGTTCGGTTTCGTCGATCCCGAAAGCGGGCTCGGCATTTTGACCTCGGTGAAGATACTGATCATGGCAGCATTGGGCGGTGCCGGGCTGCTGTTCGGTCCGCTGGCCGGCGCCGTCATCCTGGTGCCGCTGGAGGAAATCTCGAACAACCTGCTCGGTGGCAAGGGAGCGGGCATTACCTTCGTCGTTTACGGCGCAATCATCATGATCATCGCCCGTTTCTATCCGGGAGGCGTCCTGAAGCTGATCCTCGATCGATCGAAAGCGTCATCCAAGGCTGCCCCGGCGGAGAAGAAGGTGAGCGATGCTGCTTGAAGCGCGCGACATGACGATGGCATTCGGCGCCTTCAAGGCAGTTGACGGAGCATCGGCCGGGATCGAGAAGGGCGAAATCCTAGGCCTGATCGGCCCCAACGGCGCTGGCAAATCGACGTTCTTCAACTGCCTGACGGGCGATCTGCGACCGACCGCTGGCACCGTCCATCTCGATGGCCGCGACATCACCAACCTGACGCCGGAAGCGCGTGCCAAGCTTGGGCTGGCCCGCACCTTCCAGGTGCCGGCAACCTTCGAGACGATGAGCGTGCTGGAAAACGTCATGATCGGCGCCTTCCTGCGCACGCCGCACGCCAATGAGGCACGCGCCAAGGCCACCGGGATCCTCGCCCGCGTCGGCATGGCCGATGTCATGGATGCACCGGCCGGCAGCCTCGGCACACCCGGCCGCAAGCGGCTCGAGATTGCCCGAGCGCTCGCAACGGATCCGAAGGTGCTGCTGCTCGATGAGGCGATGGCCGGCCTAACTGCCTCCGAGGTGCGCCGCGCCATCGATCTGGTGCGCGAGATTCATCGTTCCGGCGTCACCCTCGTCATCGTCGAGCACATCATGGAAGTCATCATCTCGCTCGCCGAGCGCGTCATCGTGTTCCACCAGGGCCGCGAGATCGCGCGCGGCTCACCAGCCGAGGTGACGCGTGACCCGGCCGTCATCCAGGCTTATCTCGGCAAGCGTGCAGCGGCCAACGCCGCCAAGGGTTTTGCAGGAGGCAAGGCATGACCGGCGCCCTCCTCACTGTCGAACACCTCGAAGTCAAGTACGGCGACTTGATCGGCGTTGCCGACGTTTCGCTGGTAGTACCCAAAGGCTCCGTAGTGGCGCTGCTCGGATCGAACGGTGCTGGCAAGACGACAACGCTCAATGCCATCGTGGGGCTGATCCCGAGTTCGGGCGGACGCATCACGTTCGCTGGCGGCGACATCACCGGGAAGCCGGCTTTCGCGATCGTCCGCAACGGTCTCGCACTGGCGCCGGAAGGTTGGCGGCTGTTCGTTCAGCAGAGCGTCGAGAACAACCTCATGCTCGGCGCCACCACCGTCGGTAGTGAGACCCGTAGGCGTGAACTCCTCGACAAGGTCTATGCGATTTTCCCCAAGCTCGCTGAACGCCGCCGCCAACGCGCAGGTACCATGTCGGGCGGCGAGCGCCAGATGCTGGCCGTCGGCCGTGCGCTGATGAGCGATCCGCAGCAGCTGATGCTCGACGAGCCGAGCCTGGGACTAGCGCCCACGATTGTCGAAGGCATGTACGAGACGCTGCAGACCCTGCACAAAACCGGTCTCACGATTTTGTTGGCGGAGCAATCCGTGGAACTCGCGCTCGAAGTATCCGACACCGCCTACGTGCTGCAGGTCGGCCGCAATGCCATGTCGGGATCATCGAAGGACCTCGCCAACGATCCGAACGTGCAGAAAGTTTATCTCGGACTGTGAGAACGCCATGACCTCCCCCGATATGCCACGCCAGACCTTCAGTGAAGGTGGCTACCAAATCGAAATTGCGGTGCAAGGCTATCCGGGCAAGGCGGTGTGCCATGGCGGTCTCGGTTGGAGCACGATCGCGCTGTTGCGTGGCCATGGTCGCGTTGCACTGATCGACACCGGCTCGTTCGGTCAGCGCAATTTGATCCTTGAACGCTTGGCGGCGCATGGCCTGACACCCGCCAGCGTAACCGACGTTCTGTTGACGCATTCGCACTGGGACCATTCGGTCAACTGGGTCATGTTCCCGAACGCCAAGATCTATATCGATGGCGGTGAGCTTGCCTGGTCGATTGCGGAGCCGTGGGGCATGACGCCTGTGCCGGAACTGTATGTCCGCGAGCTCAACAACTCCGCGCAAACTGTGCGGATCGCTCCGGGCAGTTCGCCGATGCCGGGTCTGACCGTACATGCAGCACCCGGCCATACGCCGGGACATGTCTTCTTTGTGCTTGAGGGAACAACCAAAGACATCATCTTCACGGGCGACGCCGCGAAGAACCGGGCTGAAATCCTGTCCCGCTCCGCCGACATGACATACGATCAGAACGTCAGCCGCCGTTCGATTGAACTGATCTGGGAGGTGTGGCGCAAGCGTGCGGGCACGATCCTGGTTCCGGGCCATGACATTCCGATGGTACTTGAGCAGGGTGAACCCACCTACCTCAGCGCGCGCGAGGGCGGTATCGCCGCCTGGTACGGCACCACGCTAGAGCAGCTCAAATTGTATGACATTACGCACTAACATCAGACCGCGAAGCCGCCCTTTCGCAATTGGAACTCGTGAATCGTCGTCTCGTGCGGGCTACTGTGCGTCTTTACGACCGAAATCGCCCGGCGCAGGACGACCGCGACCTTATCGTTCCGCATTTGATATCACAGGAAGCACTGTTGCTGGGCGATCTGAGGAACGCAATCGATGCCCGCGTATTCGCTTTTCGACGTCCAGCACGATATGTCGGATTGCCTCGGCAAGTTCGGCCTAGCCCTGCAACTTCGGGCACTGTGAAATAGCTACCACCCCCGTCGATCCGCCGATCGTCGATGCGATTGCCGGCTTTACGTAGGCGCTTGAAGTTGCGCGCGGTGCGCGCCACGTATGCGATTGGTTTTTCCAGCGAGGAGCAAACAATGGCAGCCAATTCCATCAAACCTCTTGTGACGGCGACGGCGACGGCCACTGGCGGCCGCAATGGACATACGCAGTCGAGCGACGGGTTCGTATCAGCCGACCTGTCGGTCCCCAAGGAGATGGGAGGACCCGGCAAGCCGGACACGACCACGCCAGAGCATCTTTTTGCCGCGGGATATGCGGCATGTTTCGGCGGCGCACTCGACCTCGTAGCCAAACAGCACAAACAGGATGCGACCAAGGCGCAAGTCGAATGCTCGGTTTCGATCGGTCCTCGCGAAGGCGGAGGTTTCGGACTCGCGGTGCGCATGAAGGTGGATGAACCTGGTATCGCTCAGCGCGAGCTCGAAGGTCTGGTCCAAGAGGCGCACGAAAAGATCTGCCCGTACTCGCACGCCACGCGCGGCAATATCGACGTGTCGTTCGATGTGAAAGGCCGTGCCTAGCGCACCTTGAGACCCGTTCCCCATCGCTTGTGCAGGAAACGCTCCCATGGCGAGAATATCGCCTTATCGGCCAGCAAGCCGATAAGGATGATAACAATCATCACGCCGATCACTTGCTCCATGGCGCTCAACTCCCGCCCGTAGTGCAGGGGATGGCCGAGCCCAAAGCCGGTCAGGATCGTGACGTAGATTTCTGCCGCCATCAGCGAGCGCCAGGCGAATGCCCATCCTTGCTTCATGCCGCTGTCGGAGGGTCGTCGGCTGCGCCTGCGCATTCGAAGCAAGACTTAGGCCTATGCCCACCGCCAGGAGATTGCGTAAGCCCAAACCTGGGCTTTCGTACCCACTTCAGAAGCAGCGCGTTCGGCAATGTGAAACACATCAGAACCAGCTCCGCTCACAAGGCTCAGCCCGCTGATATATGATGAACGCCAATTGAAGCCAACACTAAGCCGCAAAGGAAATCCGCTCGCAGGAACCATATACGGCGAATTTTCGTTCAAGCCCCATTGTTTAGGAAAACTGACGAACCGAGATGGTGGTGGCCTAAAATTCCGCGGGCGCTGTCGGATTGAGTCAACGTGTTACGATGAATGCCACCAGGGAGGAAGGAATTTGCAGGCAGTACCTCCGGAGGGCAATCGACCCGTCAGTGCGCCGGCAGTCAGCCTCTACTCGCTCCTGTTGGTGCTGGCTGCGGCTTCCGGGCTCTTTCTGATCTGGAAAACAGCGGGCACGCTGCTTCTGATATTCGCCGGCCTGCTCTTCGGTGTTCTACTCGACGC
>JANOOW010000244.1:0-4431 GCA_031421555.1 Hyphomicrobiaceae bacterium
GCGGGCCGGTTTCTTGGCGGACGCAACGGCCGCCGGCGCTGCGATCTCGGCGACGGCCTTCCCCTCGGTCACAGTTTCCACAAGCTCGGCAAGCTGCAGCTCCATCTGGTCGATCAGCTTGAGGCCGCGCTCGGACGACGCCCCAAACGTGTCGCGCCGCATTTTCGCGATCGTGAGCTTGAGGTTGGCGATCTGCGCATCGAGATCGAGGGCGCGTGCGTTGGCTGCGACTAGCATCGCTTTGAGCGTTGCAACATCGTCGGGGAACGGGGTCGGATCGAGCACCATAGCCGTCACGATAGATGCTTCGCTGACCGCCGCGAATGCCTTCGCGTTAATATCCACGGGCAGAGTCGCAGAGGGCACACCTCAACCTGCGATCTCTGGCCGATAGGTCTTTTGCGGTGCCCGCCAGTCAATGCCTTCGAGCGAAGGCACATCGCAATATCCCCTCTCGTGAGTCTGACGAATCATCCGTCGTCGAGGTGACGGTGCGTGATCCGGCGCATCCGTTATTCGGCCGGACGTTTCGGGTCATTCGGTCGGTTCACCGAGGCGGCGATCTTCCGATCAGCTACGAGGTCGAGCATCGCGACGGCGCAAGCCTTTTGATTCCGGTCGCGGCAACCGAGCCACAGCCGTCGATGGAGAATCGAACGAAGCTCAGCGTCGAGGCGCTTCATGATCTGACCTTGGCTGTTGAGCAGCTCGATGGTGATCGATCCGAAAGACCTGTGGGCCACGCTGCCGACGGCATTGCAGCGCCAGATCGTCGACGAGGTCGCCGCAGTGCTGGCGGAGGCGAGCCATGAGGTCCGAGCTGATCAAGCCGACGCATCTGGCGCGGCGAGCGGTCGTGTACATCCGGCAGTCGACGCCACACCAGGTGGTGAACAACCAGGAGAGCCTGCGATTGCAATACGCCCTTCGGGAACGCGCCAGAGAGTTCGGCTGGCACGAGGCTGATATCGACGTGATCGATGCCGATCTCGGCCTCAGCGGAGCGTCGGCGGCGCAGCGCAGCGGTTTCAAGGAACTGGTTGGACGGGTCGGCCTCAAGGAGATTGGCCTGATCCTGTCGATCGACGTGACGCGGCTCGCTCGCAATTGCTCGGATTGGTATCCGCTGCTCGATATCTGTGGATTGCACGGCTGCCTCATCGCTGATCGGGATGGTGTCTATGATCCTGGCAGCCCAAACGGCCGACTGTTGCTCGGTCTCAAAGGCACGATATCGGAGTTGGAACTCCATACGATCCGCAGCCGATTGACGGCGGGTCTTCTGGCGAAAGCCGAGCGTGGCGAGCTTGCGCTCACATTGCCGATCGGTCTCGTCCGCGATCCCTCGGGCGTCGTCGTCAAGGAACCGAACCTGGAGGTGCAGGAAAGGCTCGATCTGCTGTTTGCGACCTTCCTGAAGGTGCGCACCGTCGCCAAAGTGATGCGCACCTTCAACGAGCGCGGTCTCGAGCTGCCGCGCCGCGACCGTCACGGTGATCTGCATTGGGCTCGGGCGACGACATCCGCCGTCGCGGCGATGCTGAAGAACCCCGCCTACGCCGGCGCGTTCGTCTACGGTCGAACACGATTGCGCAAGCCGTCTGACGGCAAATCGGCCATGAAGGCGGCGAAGCCGATCGACGAATGGCGGATCGTCGTCAAGGACCGCTACCCCGCCTATATCGATTGGAAAACCTACGAGAAGATCAGAGGCATCGTCAGCGACAACCGGGCCGAATACATGCGCAAGCAAACGAGGGGCGCGCCGCGTGATGGCGAGTTGCTGCTGACCGGCATCGCCTGGTGCGGCAGGTGCGGCCACAAGATGTACGCCCGATACAAGGGCGGCGCGGAGTACGTCTGCAATCACCTGAGCGCGCATCAGGGCCTGCCCGCTTGCCAATATCTGCGTGCCCCGCGTGTCGATGCCGCCGTGAGCCAAGCGTTCCTCACCGCACTGGCCCCGGCCGAGATTGATGCCTTGTCCAGGGCCCGTCGCACTCAAAGCCACGCAGACAAGGCGATGCGCAAGAGTGCCGAGCAGCAGCTCGAACGCCGTCGCTACGAAGCGGCTCTCGCCGAGCGACAGTTCAACCGCGTCGATCCCGACAACCGCCTTGTTGCCGCCGAGTTGGAGCGCCGCTGGGAGGCCGCCCTGAACGAGGTCCGGGCGGCAGAGAAAGCGCTGGCCGGAGCCGTATCTCCCCAAGTGATCGCGCCTGTCGTCGCTGTCAAGGCCCTCAACGACAACGTCATCCGCTTATCGGGCCGCCTGCCGGAGATCTGGGCCGACCCGAGCACGCCCGACGCCAAGCGCAAGGCGTTGCTGCGCTGCCTCGTGGAGAAGGTGGTGCTCGACCGAGGTGAGCACGATGTTGCCCGAGTACGTATCGTGTGGCGCGGTGGTTCCGTGAGCGAGATCGATGTGAAAATGCGTGTCGGGTCTGTGGCGAGGCTCACGCGAGGCGACGAGATGCAAAAGCGCGTGATCGAACTCGCTCGCACCAAGATGCACGACGACGAGATCGCGGCGATCCTGACGCGCGAGGGACATCGTTCCCCCGATTGCGCCGACAAAGTGCTGCCGATCACCGTCCAGCGCATCCGCTATCGCGCCGGCCTCAAGGGGCTCGTCAAGCAACGAACAAGGTGGCGGCATGCACCCGACGTGTTGAGCGCGCAGGAGTTCGCCAGCGTGCTGGGAATCCCCGTGAACTGGCTCTACGTTCAGATCAGGCACGGGCGTCTTCTGACCGATCGCAACCCTTCCGGCGCGCACCTGTTCACGAATACGCCGAGCGCGATCGAGGCCGTCCGCAAGCTGCGCAATCACGAGATCGATCAACTCGATCTCAGAATCACTGAGCCTCACAAGGAGGGGCATCCACATGGGTAGTCGAGCATATAGCCGAGCTGCGCCGGTGAGATCGTCACCGCCCCCTCCGCCGGCGCCGGCCAGATGAACCGCCCACGCTCCAGCTTTTTCGAGAACAGGCACGCACCCTGGCCGTCGTGCCAGATGATCTTCACGAGATCGCCGCGTTTGCCGCGAAAGACAAAAAGATGACCGCCATGCGGATCGGCCTTCAGCGTTTCCTGCACCAGTAGCGCCAGGCCGGGAAAGCCTCGTCTCATGTCGGTATGCCCCGTCGCCAGCCAAACGCGAACACCCGCTGGGACTGGGATCACCACCGCGCCTCAAGCGCTGCGATGATGCGCACCAACGCGACGGTGTCGACATCCACGCCAACGCGCAGCAAGCGGCCATTCGCAAGGACGATCTCGATGCTGCCGCTGTACGCAGGTTGCGACGGCGCGACACCAGGTGGCGCCGGTGCCGCGATGGCAACCGCAACGAATGTCGAGGCCGGCCGAACAGATCCAGTGGCGTCCTTGCGCCAGCGATACAGTAAACTCTGCGCGACGCCGTGCCGCCGCGCCACGGCCGAGACGTTCGCGCCAGGCACCAAGGTCTCACCCACAATCGACTGCTTTTCAGCGCGACCCCACATCCGGCGCGCCGCAACAATCGCAAAATCCCGTGAAGTCTCATGTCCAGACGTAGGCACGGACCTATCTCCATCGACGACCGACAATCGTCACACAGAGCCTGCTTTGGATTGCGCGCGCAAGGCGGTCTTGGCCGGATGCGTACGGCAGCCTACCGGGAACTTCGGATCAAAGCTGTCAGCCGGAAGCTGCAACTCCAACAGCTGAATGACTATGCAGGCGCGGCAACAGACATTTCACGTGTGCTCCGACGGCGTGCGCGTCGTCAGTGTGGTCGATACAACAGGTACCTGGTACGCCGTTTTCAAACGCCTTCGGGAGCCTTAACTCCAGCCAATCGGGTCGGCCCGGGACATTGCGGCCCATGATGCAAATAGTTTCATCCCGTCTCCCCGCCGCAAATTTTCGGTCTCAACCGTTGATGGGCTGATGCCGGTGTTCGCGGGCGCTGGCAAGATAGGGAGAAGTGATGTCGGCGGCTTGCTGAGCAACACTAATTGACGGCTTCGAGAAGTCGAGCTTACGTTGTCGAGTTGTAATCTTAGCGGAGGGATAATGGGCAAGCGTCGGAACAAAACCAAAAAGTGAGTAACACGAAAGTACAAGTAATCGCCCTCTCCGCTCCGGTTCAATTGTCCATACCGAAAAAGTTAGATGAAAAATCGGCTGCTCAAGCGCCTACCCCGTCTGTTGCGGTGCGACTAGCGGCAGCGAAAAAGCAGCGGTTTACAGAAGATTTTGCTCACGCGGTCGCCGTAATCATGCGCACTCCCCAGCTTAGAAACATGCCCGTCGCCGACCTCGAGTGGCTTCTTTTGCCCGCTTTGCTCGCCGGTCAATGCCGCGTTGCATTTTCTCGGCTCTGTTCGCGTTGGCTGTGGAGGGTCATGCCACGGCGGCAGTTAGATAAACCTCGGCGGT
>JANOOW010000245.1:0-8410 GCA_031421555.1 Hyphomicrobiaceae bacterium
CTTTTCTGTCGCTGGTGCTGCCTGCATCGGTCATCCTGCTCGGCATTGGCGGCGTGCTGGGCGCCAGCGGCATTCCACTCGTGCCGGTTTTCGTTGCGGCCGGCGCCGGTAGCATCATCGGCTACGGGATCTCGTATTACAT
The DNA here is from genome assembly GCA_031421555.1 of Hyphomicrobiaceae bacterium. GTDB lineage: Bacteria > Pseudomonadota > Alphaproteobacteria > Rhizobiales > Hyphomicrobiaceae > JAKFWF01. The sequence goes on from JANOOW010000245.1 coordinate 143, forward strand.
CGGATTGTACTTCAAGGACTCGATCCACAAGATCTGGCCGTTCACGACGCACCCGGACATGATTCCGCGCAGCAAGGCCCTGTTCGATCGCTGGGGAGCGATCGGCGTGTTCTTGGGACATTTTTTCGGCCCCGTACGCGCGGTGATCCCGGTGGTGGCTGGCATGTATCAGCTGAGCCCACTCAAGTTCTGGACCGCCAACATTATCTCGTCCTGCCTATGGGCGTTCGGAATCTTGGCGCCAGGAACCCTCGGATTGAAATTTTTCGGATTCATGGCGTGAGCGCCGCAGCATGGGTCGCCATCGAGAACCACGAACACATTATAGCTGTCGTGCGGTCGCATGCCTACCTCGCACTGCCCCTTGTGTTCGCCATCGGCCTGCTGAAGAGCATCGTACTGGTCTCCGCGTTCATTCCGTCCACCGCCTTCTTCGTTGCGGCCGCCGCTGCGTTCAGCGCCACAGGCGGCACCTTCGCGCCGCTTTGGCTTGCGGCTGCCGCGGGTGCGACGGCTGGCGACGCGCTCGGCTACGCCTTTGGCCATCGATACCGCCACGGTGTGGCTGCGATCTGGCCGATGTCCAAAACACCGGATTTGCTGCCGAGGGGCGAGGCGCTGTTCAGACGCTGGGGCATCGGCAGCGTGCTCGGCGCAAAATTCGTGTGGGGCGTGCGGCCGTTCATACCGGTGATCGCCGGGATATACCGCATGCCGTTCCCGATCTTTCTCAGCGTCACATCGCTGTCGTCGATGGTTTGGGCGGGCATCGGCATGGGTGCCGGATTCAGCCTTTGGCGGATGTGGAGTTGACGGCGGGTGCAGGCATCGCCTACACGGTGTCATCACATACGCTGCGGGGGTCGCCCCGACGCGCTAGATAGCTGCTTTCGAGGATACGACCATGGCTGCCAGATCATCACGCTCCGCCCGTAACGTCGAGACCCGCAAGAAGAAAGCGCGGCGCGCAGCACCCCGCGCCAAGGTTACGCGCAACCAGGGCAACACCTCCGCCGTACGCAAGCAGCTGAAAAAGCTCGCCGGTAAAGCCCGCGCCGCCGTCGTCGCAACGGCCTGAACAGTCTGATCAGTTCGATCCAATAAAAACAGCGCGGCCTCACCAGAGGGTCCGCGCTGTTTTTGTTGCGAGCTGCAGTCGGGATGACGATGAAATGGCGAGGACTACTCGCTTAGATCCCCAATTTCGCCTTCAAGATCTCATTGACGGTGGCGGGTGCGGCCTTGCCGCCGGTCTGTTTCATGACCTGACCGACGAACCAGCCGAGCATCGTCGGTTTAACCTTCACGGCTTCGACCTTATCAGGATTGGCTGCGATGATTTCATCGCATGCTTTCTCGATGGCGCCGGTGTCGGTCACTTGGCGAAGACCGCGCTTTTCGACGATCTCCGCCGGGTCCCCGCCCTCGGACCAGATAATTTCGAACACGTCCATGGCGATCTTGCCGGAGATGGTGCCATCACTGATCAGCCCGACGAGGTTGCCGAGTTGCGCGGCACTGACAGGTGACTGGGCAACGCCCTTGTTCTCTTTGTTGAGCCGGCCGAACAATTCGTTGATCACCCAGTTGGCGGCGCTCTTGCCATCGCGGCCTTTAGCCACCGTCTCGAAGTAGTCCGCGTTCTCGCGCTCGGCGACCAGCACGCTTGCGTCGTAAGGCGACAGCCCGAGGTCTTTCATGAACCGCGCCTTCTTGGCATCGGGCAGCTCGGGTAATAGGCTTTTCAGCCCGGCGACAAAGGCGGACGTAAACTCGAGCGGCAGCAAGTCGGGATCGGGGAAATACCGGTAATCGTGCGCTTCCTCTTTCGAGCGCATCGAACGTGTTTCACCCTTCGCCGGATCGAACAACCTAGTTTCCTGATCGATTTTGCCGCCATCCTCGATAATCTCGATCTGACGGCGAGCTTCGACATCGACCGACTGGCCGATGAACCGGATCGAGTTCACATTCTTGATTTCGCAGCGCGTGCCCAACTTCGCCCCGGGCTTGCGCACGGACACATTGACGTCGGCGCGGAGGTTGCCCTTTTCCATGTCGCCATCGCAGGTGCCCAGATAGCGCAGGATGGTGCGCAACTTGGTCACATAAGCCTGCGCCTGCTTGGCCGAGCGCATGTCGGGCTTCGACACGATCTCCATTAGAGCAACGCCTGAACGGTTGAGATCGACGTAGGAGAACTCCGGGTGCTGGTCGTGGATCGACTTACCGGCGTCCTGCTCCAGATGCAGCCGCTCGATGCCGATCGTCAGTGACTCACCGTCGACATCGATCTCGATCTCGCCTTCGCCGACGATCGGCTGCTTGTACTGGCTGATCTGATAACCCTGAGGCAAGTCGGGATAGAAATAATTCTTGCGATCGAACACGCTCTTCAGATGGATCTGCGAGTTCAAGCCGAGGCCAGTGCGCACGGCTTGCGCCACGCACTCGGCGTTGATCACCGGCAGCATGCCTGGCATCGCGGCATCGACCAACGACACGTGGCTGTTAGGAGCCGCGCCAAACTCCGTCGATGAGCCCGAAAACAGCTTCGACCGGCTGTTGACCTGCGCATGCACCTCAAGTCCGACGACGACTTCCCAGTCTCCTGTTGCACCTTTGATCAGGTTCGAAGCTTTACCGGATTTCGCTTTGTCGCTCATGTACCGTGCCCTGGAAAGACTGCTCTCGCTTGCAGTTTACCTGAACGGCTGGCGCCAGCGCGTCAACCCGGCAATCACACGCACGTGGCCTCGGCGCTGGAACGTGAACTCCTTTCGAACGTTTTACCGTCTAACGGAGGAGCTCAACATGCCTGGTACCGAGAAAAAGCGCAGCGAAAATGAGACGCTGCATAAGTCGTTGAAAGATACCTTTCCCGCGAGCGATCCCGTCTCCGCCAACGAGGTGGATGAGGGCGTGCGTCCTGCGGGACGTAAGACGCCAGTTTTGGATAGGGCGCTTGTTGACGAGTTAGCAAAAGAAGTGGCGGAAAAGAACAAGGATGCGGAAAAGTGACTAGCTCGGCAGCCGGGGGCGGATCACAAAGTGACCTATGCTCGCCCACACCACGCCGAACAAAAGCAGCGCGATGAAAACCCCGCCCGCCGCGCGTTCGTGTCCAAGGGAAATGCCAAGGGGGATCTTCGCCAGCAATCCGACCAATGCCATGCCGGCAATCGCCGCCATCAAGGCGGCGACCGGTATTTTCTGCGATTGATCAGCTTTCGCACCTAGGTACAGTCCTGCAATCAGCGTCGCCGGGTTAACAAGCGCATAAAGTGCGATAAGTTGTATGGCAGCCGCCATTCGAGATCCCTTCGTCAGCGAAACGCCTGCATTAGCCCAGCGCACGCTTGATAATCAACACCGCGTCGAAGATACGCACGGGTAGTGAGCGAGATCTTGCCGGTCAATCTTTGAGCGATGGATGCACAAGCAAAGCGGAAATACCTGATGCCAACGGCGATGCTCCAGCAACGCCGTTAGCGCGCATACGCGTGACGTCGCCCATCAGGAGGGCATGGCGAAGGGCTGCGGATCGAGGAAGCGGTGAAGGACATTCTCGAGTAGCCGCGAGATGTTGTTTTCGAAGGCGTTATGCGGCAACGACCCGCAGAACGTGATCGATCCAGTCGAGAATACGGCGCCGCCCTTCGGCGTCTCGAAGAATGTCATGTCGGCACGGATCAGCTCCTTTGCCGGGCGTCCCGGCACGGTGACGAGATGGGTCAACTGCTCTTCCGGCACCAGCACCCAGGGCGCGTCAGGCGGGTGCTTTTCTGAGCGCGCCACGATGATGGCGTGACGCGGTGTGCCGAGCTTCTTGTCTGTCCGGTCGAGCTCGAAACCGGCAGCGCCGTGTCCTGATAAACCGAAGTCGCCGATCAACTCGTCCGGGATGCCGTCGAACATCCATGCGGCGCGTGCATCTTTTGCCTCGGGAAGTACGCGGTAATAGGATCCGACGAAGTTGCCTTGCGCCGTGAAGCCGACCCCGGCGAGCTTCTGTGGCGGCCGCCCGTTACGTCGCCATAACCCGCCGTATTGGCCGTCGAACTGGTTGTAGTATTCGCCCGGGTCAGCGGCCCAAGCGCGAATGCCACCCTCACCGCGACGGATTTCGATGACGCCCGATTTCTCCGGCGACAGGGCGATCTTCCAATAGAAGCCGTTGCCGCCGAGATAGCAGAACCGCCCGCCCTCATCGCGATACCGGGTCAACCCATCGAGCATTTCACGCGTATGGTATTCGGGATGCGTGCCCGTCAGGAGAACGGGATAATCCTTCAGCAGATCGTATCCCTCGTGATGCAGTTCCCAATCGGTGATGAGGTCGTAGTCGATGCCCTTGTGCTCGAGCCACGCGGTCAGATGCGTGTCGGGCTGATAGTGCCGCGCGCCCGACCCCCGGATATCCGGGTACGGGTAGGTGACGTAGCCAATGCGGATATTGAGCATCGGGCGGCGCCAGCTCGCGATCGATATGCCGCTGCCATCGGCGTGGTAGTTGTAGGTCGATAGCCCGAACTCGGTGTTGTCGCCGGGGTGATACGGATAGGCGCCCCAAGCTTTCGTTTGGGCATGCCAATCGGCGACCCACTTCGGATCCGCCTGCCACTCGGGCCGCAGATGATTTCCGTACACCGTGTATGTGAACGTCGAGACGAGAACCGCGACCTTGGCCGTGCGCTCGCCCTTCGGCGGCACCACGAAAAACGGAATGTTGTCCTGATGCTCACCTGCTTCCACGATCAGGGCGTAGTTGCCTGACCGCGTGCCGGCCGGCACGGTCCATTCGTGCGTCGCCGGCCATAGGCAGTCCTCGATATCGTCATCATGGAAATGGATCGCACCGTACTGCGCCGGAGCGTGCGTCCACCGCATCTCCTCGCCCGTCCAGTTGGAACCGGTCACCGCGCGTGTGGGGCAATTCACCAACTGCCCGTGCAGCTCGTTCGGGCCGGACTCCAGCACCCGGCTCGACTGGATTTCCTTCGAGAAGTCCCACGCCGCGATTAGCTGCGCGCGCAGCCAATCGGACGACTTGGTGTCGAGATCGCCCGGCTGCAACGCAACCTTGAAGATCATCGGCTTTTCGATACGGCCGTTGAAGTTGCTTTGCGGCCCGCCAGGTCCGGCACCGAGGCCGCCACCGATGCGAATATCGCTACTCGCGCCCAACGTAACCGCGGCAGGCACCATTGCGGCGCACACGGCCGGCGGCGAATGACCATCGACCGAACTATGCGTGAGTTCGATAACGCGCGCTTCCGCGTCGAAGCTGCAAACGACATGATACCAGCGCTCGGGCTCGACATCGCTTGTCGAGATAACCAAGGGTGTACCGGTGCCTTGGCCGAGCCTTGCTGCGAAGCAGATCCCACGCGCGCTCGAAGCGGCCGACAACGTCACGCTTTGCTTGGTGTCCCCCGGTTCGCCCATCGAAAGAATGCTGCCAGGGAAACCATTGCCGCCAATCCAAACGGTGGCGAACAGCGAGAATGACGTCAGATCGCGAAGAGCGGCGGCAGCATTCGGCACGACGGCATAGCTGCCGCGCGGCACCGTTTGCTTTTGCGGCGCAGCTAGCTGCTTCGGCTCTGCCGTTATGGGTTCGAGCTTGATGCCCGGACCAGCCGGATTCGCATCGGCACAGATCACGCGCACGAGGCGAGCCGTCAGCGGCTCCGCCAGCTGCGAGGCGATATGGAATTTGATCGTCTCGCCGGGGCGGACGGAAAGCTTATCGGGATAGCCGGCAAGTGGTGACATCGTCGTTACGTTCCTCAGTTTGCCAGCCAACCGCCATCGACCACCAACGTCGTGCCGGTGGAGAAGCTGGACGCATCACTCGCCAGATACAGAGCTGCCTCGGCGACCTCTTCAGGCTTGCCAAAGCGCTGCATCGCGTGACGAACGCGCGATCCCTCTTTCGCCGCCGCCGGATCTGGACGGCGTTTGAAGCCGCGCGCGAGCAGCGGGGTCTCCACAGCACCGGGGGCGAGTGCGTTGACGCGAATGCCATCGCCCGCGTAGTCGAGCGCCATTGTTCGCGTCAGGCTCAGGATTGCACCCTTGGCCGCGATGTACGCCGACGAGCCGCGCCCACCGGCAATCGCCAGCTGCGATCCAACGGTGATGATCGAACCCTTCTTCTGGGCCTGCATTGCTGGAATCACTGCGGCCGCCCACAACCACGTACCGCCAATGTTGACGTTGATGACCGCATCCCAGTCTGCCGGATCGGTCGTGGTCACCGTGCCGCCGCACGAGAACCCGGCGGCTGTCATCAGGACGTCGATGCTGCCCCATGCGCTTAGAATTGCCGCTGCATCGGCCTCGGCCGTGCCCAACTTGCCAACATCGCCGATACGCAACATCGCCTTGCCGCCGCCCGCCGCAACCAGCCGCACCGTCTCTGAAGCTCCGGCTTCGTCGCGGTCGATAATGGCGACGCTCGCGCCTTCCTTGGCGAACAACAAAGCCGTCGCCCGCCCTATGCCGGATCCACCACCGGTGATGATGGCAACTCGTTTGTCGAGTTTCATGCGCGCGCCTCCAGGCTCTTCCAATGCGACTTCCACCACGCATCATACATCGCGATCGATTGTGCGAGCGATGTGCCGGCCCGCCAACCCAAGTCGCCGGCGATGCGTGCGCCCGACAGCGGTGCACGATCGGTAGGTGCGTGCGGATCGATGTTCGGCGTCTCGCCGGCATTGACGACGCGACACTCGAATCCGGGGCGCAGCTTTGCCAGTTCGTTGCCCCAATCGAGGATGCTCCAAGTCTGCCCTGGCGATATGTTGTAGAGCCGATGCTTCGGCGTCTTGGCGTCGAGTACGGTGAGTACGCCCTCCGCCATATCGGGTGCATACGTCCAGTCACGTTTGACCGGCCGCGGCAGTAGCGCTGGCACGCCGCGCTCCGCTGCCAACATCACCTGCAGATGTGGCGACAGCGTATCGCGCAGCCCCGTGGCATATTCCCAGGGTCCGAACACCGAGCACAGCCGCACGCTGATGACGTCGAGATCCCACAGGTTGCCGAGACGCCCGGCCACGCGCTCGGTCGCGAACTTGCTGATCGCGTAAAGCGTTTGCGGATCGGGCGCGGTGATTTCTTCCAGCAGCGGATATCGATCGCCAGCCGCACCGTAGGCTGCGACCGATGAGAGGTTCACCACACGCCGCACAGCTGCGGATTTTGCCTGCCGCAGAATGGGGATCAGCGACATCAAATTGGTGCTGAGCACCAGTTCCGGTTCGGCTGAATCACGCGCCGCATTTGCGGTGACAGCGGTGCCAAAAATTACGCCATCTGTGCCGCGAAGGATCGTTCGCTCGATGGCTGAGACGTCCGTAACATCGCCGCGCACCGCTTCGAGTTTGCCGGGGTGCGCCTTGAACGCTGCGAGAGCCGCCGCTGGAACGTCCGCGCGATCGAACACGACGACATCACGGCCGCGCTTCAGCAAGGCCTCGGTGATATTGAGGCCAGCGAAACCGGCTCCTCCGAATATGACGGTCTTCACCCGGCCGACCCCGCAAACGGTTTTTGCCGGCGTTTGAAGGCCGCCAAGGCAGCCAGTTGCTCATCACGCCACCGGGTCTTGGCCGCATGCTGCGCGCCCGGCTTCGCGCCCGCTCCCCAGCCCGCGACGATCTTATCGGTGGCAGACTTTTCGTATACCGCAGGTATCGCTGGCTCGGCTGCGAGCCGTTTATAGAAGCCAGTGTAGCGATCGCAGTAGTCGCCGATGCCACCCGGCGCGTTCAGATCGATCGTCTCGAACGGCCCCATGAACGACCACCGCAGACCCAGGCCGTGCGCGATCGTCTTGTCGAGGTCTTCGGCGCTGACGTAGCCATCCTCCACCAGGCGGAATGCTTCGGCGAGCAGGGCGCCCTGCAAGCGATTGAGAATAAAGCCTTCGATTTCGCGCGTCATCGAGATCGGCACCTGGCCGATCTCGTCGTAGATGCGGCGCGCGGTTGCCATGGTCTCCGGCGAAGTCCACGGCGAGGGACACAGCTCGACGATCGGAACCAGATGCGGCGGGTTCACCGGGTGGGCAACCAGGCAGCGGGCGCGACCCTTCAAGCCCTCGGTGTATTTCGAAGCGACAATCGCAGACGACGACGACGCGAGGATCGCGTGCGGCGGTGCGACTAAATCGAGTTCGCTGAACAGCGCAATTTTGGCATCGACCGTCTCTGGCCCGCATTCCTGCACGAGATCGACGCCGCTCGCAGCTTCGCC
>JANOOW010000246.1:0-5045 GCA_031421555.1 Hyphomicrobiaceae bacterium
CAGTCGATCATCTGCTCGAGAGCTTCCGCCTCGATCGCAACTGGAACGATCAGGCCGCACGCAAGCAGCTCATTCAATTTTTCGAGGCTTGGGGGCCGAAGGACGCAGCGACGCTTGATGGCCGACGCAGGCTGTCTTCTCTGCTATTTTCCTAAGGCGTTTCGCAGCTAAGGGGAGGTTTCGTGGCTCCATTCGATCGCTTTCGACGGCCTGCCGATTTGCCCCGCCAGATCCCGGTGTTTCCACTGCGCGCGGTCATTCTGCTACCGCGCGCGACGCTGCCGCTAAACCTGTTTGAGCCGCGTTATCTGCAGATGATCGAGGACGTCGTCTCGGGTAATCGCATCATCGGGATCGCTCAGCCGGAACGGGCTGCCGGCGATGAGGAGAGCCCGGCCCGCAAGAACGCACCCTTGCGCCGGGTAGGCTGCGCTGGGCGCGTTACCGCTTTTCAAGAGCTCGACGATGGACGCGTCGTCATCACCCTGACCGGCATCTGCCGCTGCGCAATCGGTGCCGAGATAGAGTCAGCGCGCGCATACCGGACGTTCGATGTCGATTACGGCAAGTTCGCAGCGGACTTCAATCGAGGCGCTGGCGAAGACGAGGTCGATCGCGAGCGGCTACTCCACGTGCTGAAGCGCTATCTGGAGTCGCATCATTTCAATGCCGACTGGAAAGCCATCGGCAACGCGCCGAGCGAACACCTGGTCAACTCGCTATCCATCATCAGCCCCTATTCGGCCGAGGAGAAGCAAGCCCTCCTCGAAGCGCCTGACCTGAAGTCACGTGCCGAAGTTTTGGTCGCACTGGCGGAGATGGAGATGGCGGCCGGCGATGGCGGTAGCGGCACGACGATGCAGTGAGAGGCGATCAGTCGATGACCGATACGACTAAGGCTTCTGGTAGCACTCCGGATCAAACGGATGGCGACAATGTTCGATGCGATCGCCGTTTGCTGGAGTTCCTCGTGTGCCCGGTGACGAAGGGTCCGCTGATTTATGATCCGGTGGCGCAAGAACTGATAAGCAAGAATGCCAGGCTGGCATTTCCCATCCGCAAGGGCGTGCCTCTGATGACGGTCGACTCCGCGCGTCAGCTCGACGGCTGAGCCGCGCCGCGTTATCTTACTTGCCGATATCGGCCGAAACGCGCTGCAGCACTTGCAGCCTCCAGCACGCATCTCCGGCGGTTGTCGCCTCCCATCCTGGCAATCGGTTTGCGTCGGCCAGATCGGCGCGTTCGTTGGAGCAACTGGCATTTGGCCGATGCCGAGACTAAGAAGATGCGGAGTGAAGATTATACACCTGAGGATTGCATGGCCGAACGCAACAAATGGCATAATGCCGAAGCACCCCGCCTTGCCGACATCGAGCAGCTTGCCGCGTTAGCCTGGTCGCGCCTGCCGGGTGAATTTCGCAAGATGTGCGGCGATCTCATCATCCGGATAGAGGACTACGCTTTGGATGAGGTGCTTGACGAACTCAGCATCGAGAGTCCGCTCGATCTGATGGGGCTTTACCAAGGCGTCAGCCTGGACAAGAAAAGCGTGTCCGACGTCGCACGCGAGCCGGACATGGTGTTTCTCTACCGGCGCGCAATCCTCGATTACTGGGCCGATAGCGACGAGACGCTGGGCGAAATCGTAACGCATGTGCTGGTACACGAGGTCGGCCATCATTTCGGCTTCTCGGATGCCGATATGGAGGACCTGGAAGCCTCGGCCGGCCATTAGTGTGTAATCTTTTCGTTGTCGTGTGCGACTTGGCGGAGCTTGCAATTGATCAACGATCACGCGATTGTCGCCTCTAGAGCGCATCATCAGCGGCGAATGGCAATCATGAATTTTTCCTTGGGGACTCGCCCGATCTCACGTGGAGCGAAACGAGGACTGTTCGCGACGCTTTGCGCCCTGTTGGCGGTCTCCGCTGCGTCGGTGTCGCGCGCAGCAGATAAACCACCGACACCGGAAGAATACATCGCTCACGTCGGTGGCGATGCGCGGCTCGTGCCGCCCGGACAGCTGGTATTTGACCGGCGTAAGTTGTCGTGTGGCCAACGGCCCACGGTGCTGGATAGTCAGCTCGATGATTTTGGCGCTGCATATCCGGGGTTTTTGATTTTCAACCCGCGGTTGATGGCCAAGGTTTCGATACCCGTCAAAATGTGGATTCACGCGCACGAATGCGGACATCAATTTCGCGGACCCGACGAAGAGACGGCGGATTGCTTTGCCGTGCAACGTGGCCGCCGTGAAGGCTGGCTGTCGACGGAGGGCGTCGAGGAAGTCTGCAAGTTCATCGCGCCAGCCAAGGGCGACAGTATGCACTTTTCTGGCGCGAACCGCTGCGATTACATGCGCAAGTGCTACGCCGACCCGAAAGTGCATTGACGCGAGTGTGCTTGACCACGGGATCTATCGTGGGGCATCAACGATAACTTCACGATAGTCGCCCGCGAGGATCGAATGCAAAAGTTCCACAAGTTGACGAGTGTCGCGGCACCTCTGCCGATGATCAATATCGACACCGACAAGATCATCCCGAAGAACTATCTGAAGACCATCAAGCGCACCGGTCTGGGCAAGGCACTGTTCGCCGAGATCCGCTACGATCAAGCCGGCAAGGAAAATCCAGATTTCGTGCTGAACAAGCCGGCTTATCGCAAGGCTGAGATTCTTGTCACCGGCGAAAACTTTGGCTGCGGGTCGAGCCGCGAGCATGCGCCTTGGGCGTTGCTCGACTTCGGCATCCGCTGCGTAATTTCGACGAGCTTTGCCGACATCTTCTACAACAACTGCTTCAAGAACGGCATTCTGCCGATCAAGGTCACGCCAGAAGAGCACGAGAAGCTGATGGACGACGCCAATCGCGGCGCCAACGCCACGTTGACGTTCGACCTTGAAGCGCAGGAAATTCGCGGGCCCGACGGTGGCGTCATCAAGTTCGACGTCGATGCTCATCGCAAGCATTGCCTGCTCGAAGGGCTCGACGATATCGGCCTGACGATGAAGAAAGAAGAATGCATCGCCGAATTCGAGACGAAGGCTGCCGCCTTGCGCCCCTGGGCGTAGGCGCGCATGAGTGATCAGGCGGGCAATGTGCTGGGACGCGATTGATCCAGGTCGAGTGGCTGCCTGGGCAGGTGCGGTTCAGCCGCCTGATCTGACGATCCAGGTGCCGCCTGCCTCACGCATGTCCAGCCCCTGCGAGACGAGCGAATCCGCCAACTGATTGCCCCCGCCAGGGAAGCGTACCGCAATCTCGACCGAGCGGCCCGACTGCCCGCCGATCTGAATGTCTTCGACGCCCGGCGTTTCGGTAATCTGACGTTTGATGGCTTGCCATTCCTGTAGCGTGCGGAACTCGATCGTCAGCTTAACCGGCTGCAAGGGTTGCACGCCGGCCGTCCCGCCACCGATCGCCGGTCGCGCCTTGATCGCCTTCCAGCGTCCTTCGAGGGTGCCCAAAGCCACGACCGCGGCAAGCTCTGCGGTGTAGGCGAAATCGTCGGGTTGGAACTTGTACGAACGCTTCAAAGCGAATTGGCCGACGGCATCGCGGCCCATCAAGGTCACGTTGAGCTTTTTCGAGCCGAGCTCAGGCTCTGCCAGCGCAATCAGCACCAATTCGTTGTTGAATTCCTTCGAGACGATCCGGAAGCCGCCGCCGTCGCCATCCTTCGACATCATCTGCAGTGCGTCGGCGTGAACCGCAGCTTTTGGAGCTTCGAGCTTGGCGGGTGCGAGTGAATGCTCGAGATCGAGCCCCTTCCAGGCCTCGGTCCATGCCTTCTGACCAGCTGCCTGCTCTAGTCCCGCCGGAGCGGCACCCTGTCCGGCGGAAGGTGCCTGATATACCGGCACGATCACGATCGCGGGCGCCTGCAGGTCGACGAACGGCACGCCTTCGCGCCGCAGCAGCTCGCGCACAGCATTGGCCTGGAACGAGAAATCGAGGTTGGCTATATATTGTGTCGTCGAGTTGCGCTCCGAGCGCACCGATACGCCGTCGATCAAATCGGCGGCATTGACGTTCTTCAGCTTGTCGATGCGCTTGTACGAGGTGACCGGCACCAATCGCTTCAGAAGCGAGCGGAACGCTGCCTTCTGGCCGTCGGCAAGCGCCTGCTCCTTGGCCGCCACAGAGTTTGCCGCGGTCGCGTCCACCGGGTAATTGCCGACGGTGAACGGCTTGGTGGTTTGCTGAGCGGCAGCGGCAAGGCTCCCAGCGGCAGATATCAGTCCTGCGATTACAAACAAACGCGAGGAGATTAGCGTTCTCACCTAGTCCATCCCCGTATCGTGGCTGCCATTCATTGCAGCGTCACTCAATACTCTGCTACCACGCATTCGAACAGTCTCCAGGCATCGCGCCTCAAGGCTTTCGGCTTCCAATCGGGCGAAAATCCGGTTCATACGATACTATCTCGCTGCACAGTCGATTTGAGCAGGACCAGCTGCATGACCGCCGATCCAACCCGTCCCGACGCACCCATCACATACCGTGATTCCGGAGTGGATATCGATGCTGGCAATGCGCTGGTCGAGGCGATCAAGCCATTGGTGAAAGCGACGCGCCGGCCGGGCGCGGACGCGGATCTCGGTGGCTTTGGCGGATTGTTCGATCTGAAGCGGGCGGGGTTCAAGGATCCGATCCTGGTTGCCGCCAATGACGGCGTCGGCACCAAGGTGAAGATCGCCATCGAGAGCGGCATCCACGACACCGTCGGCATCGATCTTGTCGCGATGTGCGTCAACGATCTGATCGTGCAGGGCGCCGAACCGCTGTTCTTTCTGGATTATTACGCCACCGGAAAGCTCGACCCCGACGCAGGCGTCGCCATCGTCAAGGGCATCGCGGCAGGCTGCGTGGATGCGGGCTGCGCGCTCATCGGCGGCGAAACGGCCGAGATGCCGGGCCTCTATGCGCATAAGGATTACGATCTGGCGGGCTTCGCCGTGGGCGCCGCAGAGCGCGGACGCCTGTTGCCCAGGGGCGAGCTGAAACCCGGCGACGTGGTTTTCGGCCTGCCGTCATCAGGCG
>JANOOW010000247.1:0-2066 GCA_031421555.1 Hyphomicrobiaceae bacterium
GAGCGGCTGCCGCTGCCCGACAACGCGGTCGACCGGATGATTGCCGTACACTGCCTGGAAGGCGCCGAACGCGTCCGCCCTTTGCTGCGCGAAATCTGGCGCGTACTCGCACCGGACGGACGCTTGCTGCTGATCGTGCCGAACCGGCAAAGCATGTGGGCGCGTCTCGACAGCACACCGTTCGGTCATGGACGTCCTTACAGTCGAGGGCAGCTCGAACGCCTGCTCAGCGATGCGCTATTTACACCGATCGATTGGACCCACGCGTTGCACATGCCGCCCTTCGAGCGCCGCTTCATCCTGCGCTCGGCGGCAACATTCGAACGGCTCGGCGCACGCGTTACGCCAACCTTTGGCGGTGTCATCATCGTCGAGGCCAAGAAGGAAGTGATGGCGCCGATCGGTGGCGGGCTGAAAGCCGCGCGCGCTGTCGAGGTGCGCGGCAAGCTTGTGACAGCCGAGGGAAAAGCGAGGGGTAGGGCTTTACCTCGGGCATCGAGCGCAATGAGCGATCGCTAGAGGGACTAGCCGGGCTACTTACGGTTGCGCCCCTCGGCCCAGCCGATAAACAGGCCGACGTTGAACGTGACGAGGATAAAAATCCAAAGGTATCGCGCGATGTCGCCCACTTCTTTCTGAACGGCAGGATGGAACGCCCCGAGCACGCCCGTGGCTATGAGAAATGAGACGCCAACCGCGATGCCCGTCGGATTAGCGATATCAGCGTTTATCTCCAGCCGACCTTGCAGCAGCCGCATAAACCAGACTCCGATAATGCTCGGAAAGCCTATCGTGCAACAGATGGCGATGAGCCACATTTCTTCTTCTGCTTCCTACGATGCCGACTGCTGATTCGCCGCGCGCTCTTGATTGAGTACGAAAAGCCGCTCGAGAATCACGTCGTTGGGCAGGCCGTCCGCACCCCAGTCGGTCCAGCCGTAGGCGGCGGCGACGGCGCGATCCAGTTGCTTGTGCGCGAGGTCGAGCCAAGTTGGGCGCTCGTTGTAGAGATTGGTCAGCGTGCGCTTTTTCAGGATCACGGCGGCCGCATCGTCGACGGGCAAGATGCGATCAGGATAACCGGGCACGACTTCGGGCACACGGCGCACGAGATCGGCCGGGTTGAGCCAATTTTCGCGCAGTTCGTTCAGGCGCTTTGCCGCCACGGCAATGGCGACCGCGCGCGGATCCGCAGCGTAGTCGGCGGCGGGAATGTTCGGCGTGAGGCCGACGGGGAAGGGGAAGGTTTCGAAGCCCAACGAGGGGGTATACTGTGGATCATTGCCGACGCCGTGCCACCCGCCAAGCCGCAATGACCACCGCTCATGAATGATAGACTGAAGCAGCCCGAACATTGTGTCGTCGTCGCGCGCAATTACGACAAGCCGCGTATCAGGCAGCACTCGACAATGTTCCCACCGGAAAACGCGATGCTTTGCGACGCGCGGAGTAACAACGAGCCGACTCAATCCCTCGATAGCGCGCCGCAAACCCGGTACCGTTTCACCATGCTGCCACCAAAAGGTCTTGCGTCGAACCCGTCGGTTGCTATCTCGTTCCGGTTTGACGTGGGTTTTGACGTACTCATAGGGCAGCTCATAGAGCGCAGCAACGCCATCAGCCATCTCACCAAAGTCGACGATCCACTTTCCAGACGGCCGGCGTGTTACGTCCATGCCGTTCAACCAAGGTCGAAGCACTTCCGCATTGGTATTGCCGTTGGGATTAAGCGGGGCCAGCAACCATTTGCGGGCTAAAACGCCAGCCACGTCAAAAGCTCCCACCTTTACCGGCCCCTGAAAAGCAATTCCGGAATTGGTCACAATTTTTGCAACGCCGGAAAGCCCAACGCCCGCCGAAAGTGATGGAAAAATTTCTTCAACAACGGCGCCGTCAAGCATAACTGCGCCGTCACCATCCTTTTCAAACATGCGAGGCAGACACGGACCGATGCACTATCGACGATCCAAGGCTCGTCGTCCCACGCATCGAAAAAACGTCCTTCCGCAAAGATTCGCTCCAGCACCTCTTGGCTACTACCCCGTCTAATCGATTGCGTCGCAACC
>JANOOW010000248.1:0-3677 GCA_031421555.1 Hyphomicrobiaceae bacterium
GAAACTTGTCGAAATCCACCGCGAGGATATCGACAGCCTGCCGCACTGCCTCGGCCACATTCGCGCCAGCCACCATCGCTTCATCGTGTTCTGCGACGACCTCTCGTTCGACCACGACGACACCAGCTACAAATCGCTGAAGGCCGTGCTCGAAGGCGGCATCGAGGGGCGGCCAGAAAACGTGATCTTCTACGCGACGTCCAATCGCCGCCATTTGATGCCGCGAGACATGGTGGACAACGAGCGCTCGACCGCGATCAACCCATCGGAGGCGATCGAAGAAAAGGTGTCGCTGTCGGACCGGTTCGGCTTGTGGCTCGGCTTCCACAATGGCTCGCAGGACGACTATCTCGACATGGTGCGCGGCTATGCTGCTCACCACGAACTCAAGCTCGCCGACGACCTCCTCGTTCGCGAGGCGCTCGAATGGAGCATGACGCGCGGTGGCCGCTCCGGCCGTGTTGCCTGGCAGTATATCCACGACCTCGCCGGCCGCCTGGGTCAAAAGCTGAAGGCGGATTGACGCTGCCCGGCGAACGGGCCTTACTACCTACTGCCGCTCATCGGGAGGGTCGATGCGAACCAAGTTGGCTACCTCAGCAGGTCCGATCGCCGCAATCCTCGAAGCCCGGCGCGACCGGCCATTCGTCGTGGCTCAACTCGGCCAGTCGCTCGATGGCCGTATCGCGACGCCGACCGGCGAGAGCCGCTGGATCAACCGCGATGCCGCCCTCGACCACCTGCATAAGTTGCGTAGCTCCGTCGATGCCGTCGTCGTCGGGATCGGCACGGTGGTCGCCGACGATCCGCTGCTCAATGTGCGCCGGGTCCCAGGCCGGCATCCCGCGCGCGTCATCATAGACCCGAGCGGCCGCCTGCCGCTCGATTGCAAATGCCTGATCGACGATGGCATTCGCCGCCTCGTCGTGCGCAATACCGATGCGCCGGCGGCGCCAGACGGCGTTGAAACCGTGCGCCTGTCCCAGCGCGGCGAACCGATGGCGCCATCGGCCATCGTCGACGCGTTGTTTGCGCTTGGTCTCAAGCGGTTGCTGATCGAGGGTGGCGCTCGCACCGTCTCGTCTTTTATCGACGCTGGCGTGGTCGACCGCTTGCACGTGCTGGTCGCGCCTATGATCTTGGGGTCGGGCAAGACGGGCCTTGATTTGTCGCCCATCCAACGCCTCGATGAGGCTCGACGGCCGAAGACAACCGTTCATATACTGAGCGATGGCGACGTCCTCTTCGACTGCGACCTGCGGCAAAATCTTGGAGCGTGACATGGCAGACCCGGGCAGACAGATGAACGGCAGCGGCAACAAGGTGTTGCGCATGGCGCCGCGCGTCTACACGCCGATGGCCCGCATGTTCCACTGGATAACAGCCGGGCTGCTGGCGCTGATGTATCCGGTCGCCATCTACATGACCTATCGCGGCAACGAGCTCAACGTCTGGGACGGCCTGACGAATGGCCTATATAGCACGCACAAGCTCACTGGGTTCTTGATCCTGCTCCTCGTCATCGTGCGGCTGACCTACCGCCGGCAGAACGGCGCGCCACCCGACGAACCGACGATCGAGCCGTGGCAGCGCCTCGCCTCGCATGTCACGCATTGGACGCTGTACGGCCTGCTGATCGTAGTGCCGCTGTTGGGCTGGATCAGCGTCTCCCTCTACGGCGCGCGCGAGATCTTCGGCCTATTCAGCTTGCCGGCGCTATGGACCGTGAACCAAGAGGCCTCAAAGACCGCGTTCACGATCCACAAGACATTGGCCTTCATGATGCTGGCGTTGATCGCCGTGCACATCTCCGCCGCCCTGTTCCACCACTTCATCCGCAAGGACGGCGTCCTGCGACGCATGCTGCCGAAGAAGGTTTGAGTATGCAGCCCTTCGATGCAACGGCGTTGAAGCTTCTATCGTTCGATGTGTTCGGCACGCTGATCAGTGTGCGCGAGGGGTCATACGCAGCGTTCGAGCGCATTCTGCACGAGGCAGGAGGCGGCGCAATCGATGTCAAAGCATTCTGGGAGGCGTGGGAGGAGCGCAACATCGCGGCCTATTTGCAGCCCTATCGGCCGTATAAGGATATCTGCCGTGATAGCCTAGCTGCAACGTTCGCAGCTTTCGGCATCAGGGGAAACGCGGTGACCATTTCCTACTACTTCGACGCGTTCCCGGCTTTCGAACTTTACCCGGACGTTACCGAAGCGCTCGATGGGCTTTCGCAACGTTTCAAGCTCGCGATCGTCTCGAATATCGACGACGATCTGCTGGCGCTCACGCCTTTGAAGCGAAACTTCGATCTTGTTTGCACCGCCGGGCGGGCCAAGGGTTATAAGCCTGATGGGACACTGTTCCGTTATCTGCTCCAGCACGCCGGCGTTGCGAGGCAAGACATTCTACACTGCGGGCAGTCTCAGTTCACCGACATGGTGGGCGCGAAGCCCCTCGGCCTGACCGTTGCCTGGATCAACCGCCGTGGCGTCGCGCTTAGCCCCCGTGTGCCGAAACCGGACTTTGAGCTGCCCGATGTGGCGGCGGTTGCTGGGTTGGTAGGATGAGGAAGACGGATGAAACGCGAAACCGCTGCAAGAATTTTGCAGATACTGCAAAGCATCGAAACGGAAGCGAAGCCACTCGCCGAAACAATTGAACAGATCGAATCCGAGACTGAAAAAGGAGTTCCGAAGAGCCTGGGCAGATTTGATCGGGAGTCTATTCGTGGATTTCACAATGCCGATAAGTAGGCAATTTCCGGAGCTCGATGTAAAACCCTAAGACCCCACCCCCTCCCACGCGTTCCCGGCCAAGCGCGGCCCCAATCGCGAGGGGATGATCGAGGCCTCTTCCGCGCGCGAGCCGGGATCTTTGAGTTTCGCTGTCAGGCACCGATACTTCAACGCGACAGGTAAAGATCCCGGACAAGCCCGCTCGCACCACCCATGCGCCTCGCACCATCCGTGCGGGCTTTCCGGGAACGCGTGGGTGGGAGTTGGACACTCATGGATCAGAAGGTTTCTCAAAGGCGATAAATTGGAGAAGCTGCACGTCCGACCATTCGGAAGTGCGTCGCTGCTGCCTTCAGTCTCGCATCGACATCACCCTCGTCGAGGCCTGTCGTGAATGGCCGCCTCCCCGCGAGGGGACTTCCAAGTGGTCGCGCGGCCATGACGAGAAGGGAGCAGGGTTTATCGACAAGAATAACCGCCAACGCGCGAACGACCACCCAACGCCACTACTTCTGCATCGCCTTGCGTTTCCAGAGGTCCCACGGCCGGGCGTGGATGACGTCGTTGATCTTGTCCGCCTTGGCGCCTTCCTCCGGCGTCAGGAAGTTGATCTCGCCGCCAAGTTGGGCCGCCTGCAATTGCAGCCGCGCGTTGACCTCGGTGTAGACCGCGCGAAAGACCGCGAGCGGCACGGTGGGCGCGGTGATGACGTTGCCGTGGCCGCGCATCAAAACGACAGGCTTGTCGCCCAGGGTGGCCGCCAGTTGTCTGCCGATCTCGGAATTGCTCACCAGCATATCGGTCATGCCGAATGCCTGACGGATCTCGAAGACCGGCACGCCCTGGGCTAGAAACGCCGAGTTGTGGAACATCGCCTTCATCGGCACTTTGCTGACCGTAAACGGAATGACGCCGGGCGAGTGGCTGTGCACGACGGCCATCACG
>JANOOW010000249.1:0-4308 GCA_031421555.1 Hyphomicrobiaceae bacterium
TACGACGCGCGTCCTGTGG
The DNA here is from genome assembly GCA_031421555.1 of Hyphomicrobiaceae bacterium. GTDB lineage: Bacteria > Pseudomonadota > Alphaproteobacteria > Rhizobiales > Hyphomicrobiaceae > JAKFWF01. The sequence continues at coordinate 20 of JANOOW010000249.1, forward strand.
GGCCTGATCGGTCTGTGTCTGTTTGCAGGCGCAGCTGTCAGCCTGGCCATATTGGTTGGTCCGCCGGAATGGGCACGATCCATAGACTTGCGGCGGCTCGAAGTCCTTCTCGACGGCATGGCCTTGCTGTTCTGGATGCTGGTGTTCGCATTCTATTGGGCCAACAAGAAGGATTGACGGCGCGTTCGTCAATTGCCGATTGTCAGGGCCACGCGGCTTCGCCATATATCGAGCATGACGCAGCGTGTAGCCAGTGATCCGCTTTCGTTTCGCAAGATGATCGGCCTCGGGAACGAGATCGTCGTGGTGGATCTGCGTGGCACGAAGCGGGTCGTGACGGCTGAGGAAGCATGTGCTGTCGCCTTGGACCCGTTGTCGCGGTTCGATCAGATGATGGTTCTGCACGATGCCAAGACACGCGGCACGGAAGCGCTCATTCGAATATACAACACCGATGGATCAGAGGCTGAGGCGTGCGGCAACGGCATGCGTTGCGTCGGCTGGCTGACCTTCAAGGCGACCAAGCGCGATCGTTTCAAGTTCGAAACCCGACCCGGCGTGCTGGACGTCGCCGTCGCCGATCAGGATCACATCACCGTGGACATGGGTCAGCCCCGGTTCGCGTGGGACGAGATACCGCTGGCTGAGCCTTTCCACGATACGAAGCGCATCGAACTGCAAATCGGACCCATCGATGATCCGATCCTGCACTCGCCGTCGGTTGTCAACGTCGGCAATCCGCATGCGATATTCTGGGTGAAGGACGTCACGGTATTCGATCTCGGGCGGTTCGGACCAATGCTCGAAAATCACCCGATATTCCCCGAGCGGGCTAACATATCGCTGGCCCAGGTAACCTCGCCGATTGCGATCACGTTGCGCACCTGGGAGCGCGGCGCCGGGTTGACGCGCGCCTGCGGGTCGGCTGCATGTGCTGCTGCGGTGCTTGGGGCTCACACCAAGCGAACGGAACGGAAGATCACTGTGACAGTTCCCGGGGGGCCGATGGAAATTGAATGGACATCGGCAAACCGGATACTGATGACCGGTCCAGCGACCGACGAATACGCCGGGGTGTTCGATTTTTCCCTCGGCCTAGCGCAGCGGTTGAACTGAGCCGATGCGCGCACCGACGATCATTACGCTTGGCTGCCGGCTCAACGCTTATGAGTCCGAGGTGATGCGCCAGCACGCGGTGGCCGCAGGGCTGGATGATGCGATCATCGTAAACACTTGCGCCGTCACAGCCGAGTCCGTACGCCAGGCCGGCCAGCATATTCGCCGGTTGCGCCGTGAAAAGCCGGCAGCCCAAATCATCGTAACCGGCTGTGCGGCTCAAATCGAGCCGCAGCGTTTCGCCGCCATGCCGGAGGTCGACCATGTCGTCGGCAATGCCGAGAAGATGAAGGCGTCGACTTACGCTAGTTTTGCCGCAGCGGACTGCGAGCGCGTTATCGTCAACGACATCATGAGTGTGCGTGAAACAGCGCCGCATCTGATCGATGGATTTGGCGCGATGCCGCGCGGCTATGTGCAGGTGCAGAATGGGTGCGATCACCGCTGCACGTTTTGTGTCATACCCTTTGGACGAGGCGCCTCACGGTCCGTTCCCGCCGGCGAAGTTGTCACCCAAGTGCGCCGCTTGGTCGAGACCGGCAGCGTTGAAATCGTCCTCACGGGCGTCGACATAACATCCTACGGGCCGGACCTACCCGGCGGCATGAATTTGGGCCGTCTCGTGCGGCAAGTGCTGAAACATGTGCCTGAGTTGAAGCGTTTGCGCCTCTCGTCTATCGATCAGACCGAGATCGACGCGGAGTTGATCGATGTCCTCGCAAACGAACCGCGATTGATGCCGCATCTTCACCTGTCGATGCAGTCTGGCGACGATATGATTCTAAAGCGTATGAAGCGACGCCACCTTTCCGCCGACGCGATTGAATTTTGCCGTGAGATGCGGCGGCTTCGGCCCGGCGTCGTCTTCGGCGCCGATTTGATCGCCGGGTTCCCGACGGAAACAGACGAAATGTTTTCGAATACGCTCGGTATCGTCGATGAGTGCGACCTGACGTTTCTTCATGTGTTCCCTTATTCACCGCGCACGGGAACCCCCGCCGCGCGCATGCCGCAGCTTGCGAAAACACAAATCAAAGACCGGGCAGCGAGGCTGCGCGCAAAGGGCGATACGGTTTTGCAGACCTACTTTGCGTCGCTCGCTGGGCGAACAGTCGAAGCCATGATGGAGAACGCTCACATCGGACGCACAGAGCACTTTGCCGAAGTCGAAATCGCACCGCACGCGGGACCGGAAAGACCATTATCCGCTGGCACGATCGCGAAGGTAGCGATTTCGGGGCATGGCAATCGGCGCCTTTGCGGCACGATCGTCACATGACGGAAGCACCAAAGAAGCCCGGCCTGATGGGTCGATTGTTCGGCCGTTCGGTTGCGCCCGCCGCTCCAGGCACGCCAGAACAGCCCACCACAGGCGATACACCTGTGCCGGTGGCCGATGCTTCGATCGCGAAAGCTGCAACGGCACCTGTCGAACAGCCCGTGATGGAGACCAAGCCTGAACCGAAAACGGGTTGGTTCGCGCGCCTGACATCGGGTTTATCGAAGACATCTTCTAAACTTGCGGAAGGCATCACCGGCGTTTTCACCAAGCGTAAACTCGATGCCGAGACGCTGGGCGAGCTGGAAGACGTGCTCATCCAGGCCGATCTGGGTGTCGAGACGGCGACGCAAATAACCGCTGCGCTGGCGAAAAACCGGCTCGACAAGACGATTACAACAGACGAGGTGCGACAAGTTCTGGCAGCTGAAGTTGAGCGCGTTTTGACGCGGGTAGCCAGACCCCTTGTGATCGACGACGCCAATAAGCCTCACGTCATCCTAGTGGTTGGCGTCAACGGGGGCGGTAAGACGACCACCATCGGAAAGTTGGCAAGCCAGTACCGGGCGGAGGGGCGGAAGGTCTTCCTGGCCGCAGGGGACACATTTCGCGCCGCTGCCATCGATCAGCTGAAAGTCTGGGGTGAGCGCACAGGCGCAACCGTCATCGCAGGCAAGGTGGGATCCGATGCCTCGGGTTTGGCATTCGATGCAATGCGGCAAGCGCGTGAACAATCAGCCGACGTATTGATTATCGATACCGCAGGCCGTTTGCAAAATAAGCAGGCGCTGATGGAAGAACTCGAGAAGGTCATCCGGGTCGTTCGCAAAGGCGATGCCAGTGCACCGCATGATGTCGTTCTCGTCCTCGATGCAACGACAGGGCAGAACGCGATGTCGCAAGTAGATGTGTTTCGCGAGAGGGCCGGAGTCACGGGCCTTGTTATGACAAAATTGGACGGTACCGCCCGCGGCGGCATTCTCGTTGCAATCGCGGCGAAACACGACCTTCCGGTGCATGCTATCGGCGTCGGGGAAGGCGTCGATGATCTACACAGTTTCAACGCTGCGGAATTTGCGCGCGCGATTGCGCTTCGATAAGAGGGCCAGCCGGGCAATGCAGAAACATGTTGAAACAAGCGTTGGCGGCAACAGGGACGAGAAGATGAATTGGTTCAAGCGCCACTACCCCTTCAACGCCGAGCAGTCGATCAACATATTGAGTGAGTTCGGGCCGCTCATCACGATGTTCGTGGTCAACGCTGCTTTCGGCATCACGGCTGGCACTTACGCGCTGATCGGCGCAACCGTGCTCGCGATCGCGCTGATGATGTGGGTGATGGGCCGTCCGCCGATTTTCCCGCTGATCGCCAGCGCCGTGACTATCACCTTCGGAACGCTGACGATCGTCACCGGTGACAGCATGTGGGTGCAGATCAAAGTGACGATCTTCAACATGCTGTTCGCGCTCTTTTTATTCTACGGCCTCTATACCGGCCGGAATTTCTTCAAGTACGTGTTCGATAAGACCTTTCATTACACCGAGGAGGGGTGGAATAAATTCACCTGGAACTTCGCTTGGTTTTTCGTACTGACCGCGGTCGCCAACGAACTCGTGCGGCAGGGTTTTGCGCACGCCAACTACAACTTGGGCACCTACCGGCTGGATGGGGTGAACATTTGGATCCTGTTCAAGCTGTTTATCGTGATGCCACTCAGTGGTATCTTTGCCTGGTGGCAAACGCTGATTATGCACAAATACCGGTTGCCGCCGAATGAGTAGTTTGCGCATGAGGTTCCGCAGTTTGTTAACAATCGAGTTGTCGCCAGGAGTGCGGACATGATCGACGCCAATCAAAAGGTACCGGCGCCTGGCTCCGATCAGGAGATAGATT
>JANOOW010000250.1:0-2733 GCA_031421555.1 Hyphomicrobiaceae bacterium
GCCACCGCCGCCGAGGGGTTCGAGAAGCCCTCGGTGCAAGGCGAAAGCGGGGCGGTGAAGGAGCCGTGAGAGGTTGGTTCGGGTTTTGATCAACAGCCAAGAATAAACTGAAGGAGAAACGCCATGTCGATCACGGGCAGAGACGCAAACGCAGCTTCTGGCGAGACAAGACCGCAGCGTGATTGGCCCTTTGAAGTTCGCCCGTTGCATCCCAAGTTCGGTTGCGAAATCATCGGCATCACGCTGGAACAGGCGGTTGACGAGCGCATGTTCGCCAAAGTCCACGAGGCATTCTTGGACTACAAACTGATTATGTTCCGGGCCGTTGATCTACCCCCGCCTACGCAAGTGGCTTTTGCGCGCCGTTTCGGCGAAGTCCAGATCCATCCCATGCACCAATATCACGGCTATGGGTTACCTGAGATCTACCTGCTGTCGAATCTGGATGCGGAAGGCAAACCGAATGGCCGCCACCCTGACAAGGGCACGCTGTATTGGCATACCGACGGGTCCTGGCGCGAGCGCAGCGGACTGGCTACCATGATGTATGCGGAGATCTGCCCGAAGGCTGGCGGCGAAACCGAGTTTTGCGACATGTATGCCGCCTACGAGGAACTGTCGCCAGAATGGAAGGCTCGCATCAAGGGACTGAAGGCTGTCCATAATTTGGATTTCTCACGAACCCGCCGCCACGGCCATGAGCCGATGACTGCGGAGCAGAAGGCGAAGGTGCCGCCAGTTTCCCATCCGATCGCGCGCCGGCATCCCGAGAGCGGCCGGGTGGCTTTGTTTCTCGGAGATCATGCGGAGTCGATCGAAGGCATGCCCTACGACCAGGGCCGGCAGTTGATCGAGGACCTCAACGTGGCGGCGACGCCGGCGCATCTCGTTTATTCACACACGTGGAAGCCAGGGGAGTGCATCGTATGGGACAATCGTTGCACGCTGCACCGCGCCACGAATTTCGATACCGCGCATGACTTGCGCAAGATGCGCCGCTGCACGATCAATGGCGAGCGCCCACAGGACGCTTTTTTCGACTGAGGCTATTGGAACAGGTCGGAGAAACACTTTTCGCCGCGCGACGTGAACCGCACGATACGCGAGCCCTCGACGCGACGCGCCCAGCCAAGGTCGAAAATCCGGTTGAGCAGTTGCGCGCCGAGGGTGCCGGCAAGATGCGAACGGCGCTCGCTCCAATCGAGGCACGTCCGGCAAACGGGGCGTTTTCCTGTCCTCAAGTCTGCAACGTCGATGCCGAAATCGGCGAACTCACGCTCGCCCGGCCTAGCGATCGCGATAGCGCCGTCTTCGAGAGTGATCAACTTGCGCTGCACCAGCCGCGCGAATAGAGCGACGCCGCGCTCGCCTGCGAGATGATCGTAACAGACCCTGGCCCGGCGCAGCTCGGGATCCCGTGGACCTGGGCGCAGGCGCCGCCCGCTGGACAGCTCTGAAAGGTCCATAAGAGCCTCAATGGCTGCGGCTACTTCTGGTCCCGCGAGCCGGTAATAGCGGTGGCGCCCCTGCTTCTCGACTACCAACAGACGGCCCGCCAGCAGCTGTGCGAGGTGGCCGCTGGCCGTTGGCGCAGCTATGCCGGCCACATGTGCCAATTCGCTCGCGGTCAGTGCCTGTCCGCTCATGAGCGCTGTCAGCATGTTGGCGCGGGCAGGGTCGCCCATGAGCGCACCGATGTTCGCTATGCCCGGTCCAGTTGTCATAGAAAGACCCTACCGCCCCGCGCGTCTCGATGCTTCGGCCGTTCCCGAAGCATCGAAGACGTGTTGCATGCTAAGCAGGACATCACACTGTGCACCGGAGGAGTATACAATGATCACCTGCATCATCCGTTACCACATTGACCCGGCAAAAAAGACCGCGTTCGAACAGTATGCCCGAGATTGGGGCCAGGCGATCCCGCGTTGTGGAGCCGATTTGATCGGCTACTTTGCACCGCATGAGGCCTCGTCCACGCTGGCCTATGGCATATACTCGATCGAAAGCCTCGCAGCATACGAGCAGTATAAGCAGCGATTGGCTGCGGATCCACTCGGTCGCGAAAACTATGAGTTCGCCCAGCGTGAACGCTTTCTGCTGCGCGAGGACCGTACATTCCTCAAACTCGCATCTGCGCCCCACACACCTTTGGTGACGCCATGATCGCCGTAATCTTCGAAGTGCTTTTAGCAGAGGGCCGCAAAGGCGATTATCTAGCGCATGCGGCGCGCCTGAAGAGCGAGCTCGAGCAGATGGATGGGTTCATTTCCGTCGAGCGTTTCCAGAGCCTGACCAATCCCGATAAGCTGCTATCGCTCTCCTTCTGGCGGGATGAGATCGCGGTCGCAGGCTGGCGCTGCCACGCGACCCACCGGGCTACGCAGAAGGCCGGACGCAATGGCATCTTTAGCGACTACCGGCTGAGGATCGCCGGCGTCGTACGTGACTATGGCATGACCGAGCGGCGCGAGCAGGCCCCCGCCGACAGCCAGGCCGCGCATGATGTGTCGATATGAGCTGCAATGATGGTCCGTGAGGTGGCTTGCTTCAGTGATTGACGGGCGCGAACGACACGCGCTCCTTGCTCACACAGTGTGGAAGCAGCACAAGATGGCACTCCTGCAATGAGATTTCTTGAGTTGGAGCTGCGAAAATTATGTCGGCCTTCGCCGCTCGAACCAAACAGCCTACCTGTCGTGAACACCCTTGCCCGCGAGTATTTTTTGCCGGTGT
>JANOOW010000251.1:0-1535 GCA_031421555.1 Hyphomicrobiaceae bacterium
CAGCCTGCGTGCCGTTGCCGAAGAAGTAGTCCGCCCGTACGGCGCCGCGAATGGCGCCCCCGGTGTCTTGCGCAATGGTCAGGCGCTGCATCGGCGCACCAGTTCCGGGCGCGCGCGTCGACACGAACACCGGGAAGCCGAGCGGCGTGCTGCGCGGATCGACCGCGATCGAGCGCCCCGCCGACAACGGCACGCCGAAGGCACCGACCGGGCCGCCCGCGGAGCCGATCGTTTCCTTGAAGAACACATAGCTCGGGTCCTTGATGCCGGAGCCGATCACGTCGCCCGTGGCCTTGCGCCCGGGCACCATGACGGCACCGCTCTCGACCGGCTTTGCCAGCGTGAAGCCGCGCGTCTTGACCGCGCTCAGGTCTTCGTCGTCGTCGTCCGGATCGAGCTCAATGGCGCCGCCGCGCGTGCGCACCGCGCTCTTGCCTTTGCCGTTGGCCGAGCCCACCAGCGTTGGGCGGAACGGCTGGCCGTTCTGCTCGGCGTAAGCGATGCGGACGACTTCTCCACTCGGCATGCGGATGCGGCCGGAGCCCTGGATCTGCATTTCGTACAACGCCGTCGCGCTGTTGACGAAAGCCAGCACCTTGGCGTTGGGCGCACCGCGCGTTTCGATTTCTTCACGCGTGTAGTAGGGCATCAGCCGCTTGCCGTCGATGCGCAGCCGCACGCGGCGATCCAGCGTGTCGCGGGTGATGGTGGACAGGTCTAGCGCATACAACCCCGGCGCGCCCATGTCACGCGTGCTGAGCCCGGTCTGCACGATCACGTCGCGGCCCTGCACGCGCACAGGCACCGTGCCGCTGCCGGCGGGCAGCTTGCGCGCGTCGACGAAGAGCATGTCTTCAGGCTGGCCGTACACCGGGTAGATAAACGGCGGCGAGTAGCTGCGATTACCGCTGATCTCGGGCTCGAAGTAGCCGGTGACCACGCCATCGGGCTTGCGGTCGTCGTCGCGAATCTGATACGCCGCAAATTCAGTCTCGAAAAAGCCGCGAATGAAGGGTGAGCTCTTGTCGTCGACTTTGCGGGCGCGGTCGCACACCTCTTTCCACGTATCGCCGCGGCCCGTCAACACCTTGCAACTGCCGAGAAACGCGGGCCACGTCTCGGCGAAGTCGTCGCGTCGCCAGCCGGGTACCGATTCGAAATTGACTGCGGTGTAGGTTGCGAGTTGCGTCGAAAAAGTGCGGGCCTGGCCGGCGACGTTGCCAGCACCGGGCCTACTGGCTGCGGGTCGCACCGGTGCAGCGGCTTCGACCGCTATCGGGGTGGGGGCTGGGGTGGCGGAGGTCGTGGGACCGGTGGCGCATCCTGCTAACGCGATGGCGATGGCGACCGCGACTGCGACTGCGACTGCGACTGCGACGGTAGTGCCGAACGCGCCCGCCGCACCCGATGCGCTACATCGGGTGGTGCGCGGGCAAGTCGTCGAAGAGGTGTTCATTGGCGGTCTCCTTGCCGTGAAACGAGCCAGCCCGAAAGGGCCGCCTGTTCATCAGGACGATTACTTCTCTGTGATGTTG
>JANOOW010000252.1:0-2368 GCA_031421555.1 Hyphomicrobiaceae bacterium
AGCGTGTAGAACAACGTCGCCGACTTCATGTCGAACGGCAGGAAAGGCAATATACCCAGCGTCATGTTCGCCATCGTGTCGGCGAGCGACGTCACGATGAAGGAGATCTTGAAGCCGACGCCGGTCAGCGTCACCACGCCGACGATGATGCCGACGGTTGCGGCCGCGGCGCCGACGCCGATGGCATACTTCGCGCCGACGACGAACGCATCGCTCATCTCGGCGGTCGCAGCCTTGCCGTCCGCGCGCGAAAAGTATCCGTGTGCAATGGTCGCCGCCGCGGCAGCGAACAGCACGAAATTGACGCTGATGCTCATCTCGCCCAGCGGAATTTGATCCCGCAGCAAACCTAACGGCGCCAGCACGCAGATGGCCAATCCGAACGCCATGCTCGCCATGTTCCGGTTCGCCGCCATGCCAAGCAGGATGCATCCGGTGATGCCCCAGAACGCGGCGAGATAAGGCGTGTAGCCGGAGAACAGCACGACGATCAGCGCAACCAGCGGCGATAACGTTGGCCAATCGCGGGCGAACACTTCTCGCAACTTCGGGATCTCGGCATCGGTCATCCCGCGCATGCCGGTTTTCTTCGCTTCGAAGTGAACCTGCATCAACACGCCGAAAAAGTGCATGAACGCCGGGACGATCGCGGCGATCACGATGGTGCCGTAGGGCTGGTTCAAGAACTCGACCATCAGGAACGCAGCGGCACCCATGATCGGCGGCGTGATTTGCCCGCCCGTCGCAGCCGTCGACTCGACTGCCGCCGCAAAGTGCCGTTGATAGCCGAGCCGGATCATCATCGGGATCGTCAATGAGCCAACCGTCACCGTGTTGGCGACCGATGAGCCCGAGATCATGCCAAACAGTGCCGAGCCAAAAATCGAGACTTTGGCCGGGCCGCCGGCATAGCGACCCGCGACTGATGCCGCGACGCCGAGAAACAGTCGCCCAAGCCCGATCTTGGTTGCCAGCACGCCGAACAGCACGAAGTGAAACACGTAGGTCGCGACCACGCCGAGGGCGACGCCGTAGATGCCTTGGCTGGTCAGGTAGAGATGATTGACGAGGTTTGGCCAGCTCGAGCCCGGATGCAGAAAAATGCCGGGAAACCACGTGCCGAATAGTGCGTATACCATCGAAAACATCGCGATGATCGGCAGGCCCCAGCCGATCGACCGGCGCGTCGCTTCGAGCAGCACCACGATGATGATCGTGCCCATCACCACGTCGAGGGTGTTCGGATTGCCGATGCGATCGGCGAGGTCGTGGAACACGTAAGGCACGTACAAGCTGGCGACGGCGGCCGCGATACAGAGAAACCAGTCGATCAGCGGTATGCCGCCGGGCGACAGAGCCGTTGACGGTTGCACCGTCTTGCCGTGACCGGGCAGAAAAGAGAATACCAGGAAGATCAGTCCGATCACAAACGCCAGATGGATGCCGCGGTGTGTCGTCTCCTCGAGCAGACCGAAGCCTGCCGTGTAGTAATGAAAGGCGGAGAGCACCAGCAGCAGCGCCGCCACCAGCATGCCCGGTCCGGGAGCCAGCTTGCGGAAACTGATCTCGGGATCGAGCTCTTCTTCCAGCCGCCGCGCTTCGGCTTCGGGGATCATATCGATGGGCATTGCTGGCATTTCCGCGCGTTGCGATCGTTGCCTGAGAGTGTGACCGCCCAAGCGCGCCAGGTCACGCAAAAATTTCAAGCGGGCAGTCATCAAGTCGACCCAACACTGTCAGCCGTCGCTGGAGCCCGCGGTGCCCGCAATCGATGCCCTGATATGAAGAAACCGATCCCTCCCTCTCTCGTCATGGCCGCGCGACCACTTGGAAGTCCCCTTGCGGGGAAGGCGGCCATCCACGACAACGGGTGACGAGCGCAGTGTCACGACGAAGGCAGCAATTGCGGCGTTAAAACTTCAATTAAACATTGGGTCTGTTGATGCTTGCCGTGGATGGCCGCAGGAACGGTGATGACGAGAAAAAAGGGTAATGCGCGCTAAGTTGCGCGCATTACCCTGCCGCCCGTCGAATGCCGTGAACGGACGGATGGTCAAGGGGACAAGCCGCGAAGCGACAGCCATCCGCTCAAACCACCGTCTTTGGTTCGAACAGGCAAAGATCCGCGATGACGCAGTTGAAGCACAGCGGCTTGCGGGCGAGGCACGTATAGCGGCCGTGCAGGATCAGCCAGTGATGCGCGTGCAGGCCATAGTGCGGCGGCACAACCTCCATTAGCGCCCGCTCTACCGCCTCGACGTCCTTGCCGGGTGCCATTCCCGTGCGATTGGCGACGCGAAACACGTGCGTGTCGACCGCCATCGTGGGCTGCCCGAACGCCATGTTGAGGACGACGTTCGCGGTCTTT
>JANOOW010000253.1:0-4279 GCA_031421555.1 Hyphomicrobiaceae bacterium
GATAGACGCGTGGCTCATCCTCGCCCGCTATCTTCACATCCCACAGTTTGTCGTCGCGCGGTGTTACGCGTTCAACCGTACAATTGAGCTCTATGTGTTGCGTCAGGCCGAAGTGAGCGGCGAAATCGCGAAAATATTTCAGTACCCGCGTGTGGCTGGGATAGGGCGGCGTGTCCGCATCATTCATCGGAAAGTCATCGAACCAAGTAGAAAATGCAGCCGATACGAGATGCGTCGTCTCATAAACGACGCCGGTTTGGGTATGGAAGTTCCACAGTCCACCGATGTCTGGCTCGCGCTCCAGGCAATCGAAGGGAATTCCGTGCAACTTAAAGTTCTTGGCGACGCCCAGGCCGGATGCGCCTGCGCCGATTACGCAATACTTGCCACGAAAAAACGTCACAGCTGCAGCCTCGATACGCGGGAACCTTCGAATAAGACCTGCAACAACTCTGAACGAAGATGAAATCCAAACTGGTAGGATGATAAATTTTTCGGTCATGGACGTTCGACGCTGACCAATCAAACGAACAACATGCATTGAACGCGATCAATTTTCGGTCTAACGAACCGCCATCGACCGAGTTCCCGCTCAGCTGCGAGCGCCGCTTAAAATGCGCGTCCAGCGCCCTTAGGAGAGATAAAGCCATGGCGCGTACCAAGATTGCCCTTATCGGTTCCGGCCAGATTGGTGGAACGCTCGCACTGCTCGCCGGACTGAAGGAGCTTGGCGATATCGTCATGTGCGACATGATGGAGGGCACCGCCAAGGGCAAGGCGCTCGATCTGGCCCAGACGGCTGCCGTTGAAGGCTTCAACGCGAAACTCTCCGGCGCTGGCGTCGAGAATTACGAAGCTATCGCTGGTGCCGATGTCTGCATCGTTACCGCCGGCGTTCCGCGCAAACCCGGCATGAGCCGCGACGATCTTCTCGGTATTAACCTTAAGGTGATGGAGCAGGTTGGCGCCGGCATCAAGCAGCACGCTCCGAACGCGTTCGTCATCTGCATTACCAATCCGCTCGATGCCATGGTTTGGGCTCTGCAGAAGTTCTCGGGCCTACCCGCCAACATGGTGATCGGCATGGCCGGTGTGCTCGACAGCGCGCGCTTTGCCTGTTTCCTCGCCGAAGCTGCGAACGTTTCGATCGAGGATGTGCGGGCAATGACACTCGGCGGTCACGGCGACGACATGGTGCCGATGGTACGCTACTCGACGATCGGTGGCATTCCGCTGCCTGATTGCGTCAAGCTCGGCATGTTCAGCCAGGAACAGCTCGATGCGATGATCAAACGTACGCGCGGCGGCGGCGGCGAGATCGTTGGCCTCCTCGGCAATGGCTCAGCGTTTTATGCGCCAGCTGCCTCCGCTATTGCGATGGCCGAAAGCTATCTCAAAGACAAGAAACGCGTGTTGCCTTGCGCAGCCCACCTCACCGGTCAGTTCGGCATCAAGGACATGTATGTCGGTGTGCCGTGCGTGATCGGCGCCAAGGGTGTCGAGCGCATCGTCGAAGTCGCATTCGATGCTGCCGAAAAGGAAATGTTCGCGAAGTCCGTCGCCTCGGTCAACGGTCTGGTCGACGCCTGCAAGAAGATCGCACCAAGCTTGGCTTGATCTTTCTGCTGTCCTTGGCGACTCCCCGGTGGGGAGCCAGCCCTCAATTCCACTAGCAAGGAGTACAGTGATGCCGAAACGCGCGATCGAGACACCGAAGGCGAAGGCCGTCGGACCTTATTCAATGGCGATCGAGGCCGGCGACTTTGTTTATCTGTCCGGCCAAACGCCGATGGACCCCGCGACCGGCAAGCTGATCCAGTCGGATATCGGCGCCGAGACAAAGCAGTGTCTGGTCAATCTGCAAGGTGTACTTGAGGCGGCTGGGTTGACCTTTGAGCATGTCGTCAAGGCCAATGTATTCTTGACCAACATGGGCGACTTCGCCGCCATGAACGACGTCTACAAGGATCACTTCCCGGCGCCCTTCCCCGCTCGCTCGACGGTTGCCGTGGCAGCCTTGCCGCTCGGCGCCCGCGTCGAGATCGAATTGGTTGCCTACCGCGGCAAGTGACGCGGCTCCTGGATGTTACTCCGATGGAGCTGCCATGCGCTCCATCGGCTGCCAGCCGTGTTCGACACGCCGCTGGTCGATCCGAAAAGTGAAATAATTGCCGCCGCCCGCTGGCTGGTCGTGCCGCCGGTTGATGCTCAGTCCGGCGTAGTGGCAGTATAGAAGCGTGCCTACCGCTCCATGCCCGACGAACAGCACGTTGCCAGGCACGTCGCGAGCCAGGACAGAGTCGACTTCGGCCACGATGCGTCGCTGCGCGGCGATTGCGCGTTCCCAACCTCTGATGCTTTCGTTAGGGCGGGCGAAGAACTGATCGGCGGTCGCTTCGAACTCCGCAGGCGGAAGATAGCCCGTCGCCGAACGGTCGTTCTCGTGCATGTCCTCACGTACTTCGACGTCGAGGCTAAGCGTTCTCGCAATGATCGATGCGGTCTCAACCGCTTTGCGCTCGCCGCTCGATACGATTAGCCCGGTGCCGGCCAAACATCCGGCCGCCGCGAGTGCCTCGGTCCGGCGGCGTCCGATATCGCTCAGGCCCCACGCCGGCACGGGGGCAGTAGGATCGATCCGCACCTGAGGGTGGCTCAGATATCGCGCAAGCCGCATGACCAAGTCTCCAATCTCGCGACCTTCTAAAGGCGGTATGGCATTGTGCGCCGCCGCAGGCTATGGATGCCGCATAAACACAAGCCGCGACGGGACCCGACCCTATGAACATCCATGAATATCAGGCCAAAGATCTCTATCGTCAGTACGGCGTGCCGACCACCAAGGGCTTTCCTGCGTTCACAGTGGACGAAGCGGTCGAAGCGGCGAAAAAGCTGCCTGGTCCAGTTTGGGTGGTAAAGTCGCAGATCCATGCGGGCGGACGCGGCAAGGGCAAGTTCAAAGAGGCGGCGGCCGGCGACAAGGGTGGCGTTCGCCTCGCCAAGTCGATGGATGAGGTCAAAACCTTCGCCCAACAAATGTTGAACAACACGCTGGTGACGATTCAGACCGGCGACGCTGGCCGCGTCGTCAAGCGGTTGTACGTGGAAGACGGTTCGGCGATCGATCGCGAACTTTATCTCTCCGCACTCGTCGATCGTGCGACCAGCCGCATCTCCTTCATCGTTTCGACCGAAGGCGGCATGGACATCGAGAAGGTCGCGCACGACACGCCAGAAAAGATCCATACCTTCTCGATCGACCCGGCCTCGGGCTATTTCCCCTTCCACGGCCGCAAGGTTGCGTTTGCGCTCGGCCTCACCGGCCAGCAGGTCAACCAGTGCGTGACGATGGTCGGCAACCTGTTCCGCATGTTCGTCGACAAAGACATGAGCATGCTGGAGATCAATCCGCTGGTCGTGACCAAGGACGGCAACCTCGTCTGCCTCGATGGCAAGATGGATTTTGATGGCAACGCCCTGTTCCGCCACAAGGATATTCTCGAACTGCGCGACCTCGAAGAGGAAGATCCAGCCGAAGTCGAAGCCTCGAAGTTCGACCTCAATTACGTCAAGCTCGACGGCCAGATCGGCTGCATGGTCAACGGCGCCGGGCTCGCCATGGCGACGATGGACATCATCAAGCTGTATGGACTGGAGCCGGCGAACTTCCTCGATGTCGGCGGCGGCGCCACCAAGGAGAAGGTTGCGGCTGCGTTCAAGATCATCCTGTCCGACAAAAGTGTGAAGGGCATCCTGGTCAACATCTTCGGCGGCATCATGCGCTGCGATATCATTGCAGAGGGTGTGGTCGCCGCCGCCCGCGAGATGGCGATCACCGTACCGCTCGTCGTCCGCCTCGAAGGCACCAACGTCGATCTTGGCAAAAAAATCTTGTCCGAAAGCGGCCTAAAGATCGTGCCGGCCGACAACCTAGCCGACGCCGCGAAAAAGATCACCGACGAGGTCAAGAAGCTCGGGTGAGGCGGTCGTAGCCTTGGCGAATGAAGCGAGCGGGGTGCCGTCATGGGCATCATCGAAGAAATCAAGGGAAGCATCGAGCGACTTTCCGATGCCGAACGCGCCGAACTGAGAGCATGGCTCATCGAGCGGGATCATGTGGATTGGGACGCTCAGATCGCGAGCGGCCAGCTTACAGGCAAGCTCAACGAGCTGATCGCGGAGGCTAAGACAGATCGCGCGGCTGGTAAGGCTCGTGCCCTGTGAGGCATCGCGCCTCCCCTAGGTTTTGGTCGCTGTACGAAAATCTGCCTGGATCGGT
>JANOOW010000254.1:0-6494 GCA_031421555.1 Hyphomicrobiaceae bacterium
GCACGGACAGAACCAGCCGCCAAAATCCCCCTTGGTGTCGGTCAGGCTTTGTCCATTCGGTACGCAACCGAGGTGCGTGCAGATGCCAACCATGATCAGCCAGTTTTCGTGACCCTTCTTGACGCGGTTGACATCGGTGGCCGGCGCTTTGTCCGGCAGCATCTCATTGCGCGCAACATCATCCTTGAGCTCGATGAGCGGCACATTGGCGGCCTGCTCGATTTCGGCCTTGGTTCGATTGCGAATGAAAACCGGCTTGCCGCGCCACATCACGGTGATCGCCTGACCTTCCTTCACTGGAGCGAGATCGATTTCGACCGAGGCCAGCGCCTGCGTACTTGCATCCGGGTTCATCTGATGAATGAAAGGCCACAGCGCCATCGCACCGCCGACAGCAGCAAATGCACCGCCTGCGAGGGTCAGGAAGTCGCGGCGATTTGGGTCTTCGGCGTGGGTTGCCACGGAAATCTCCTAGTGCGTTCGTCGTCTCGCCCAAACGGCGGCCGGTGCAAATGTGCTGTAATTTCGGATCGTACACGCGAGAAGTTGCGCCCACATGAGCACGTTTCGACGCGCGGCACTTCTGACACCGTTTGAACTTTGCCTCAAGGCACTTGAGGGTTCGCCCACAAGAGGCAATTTGGCGCAGCACTCCAACGCCACACTAAACTTTCGGTTGCCGTCACGAACAGTTGCGCTGTGTCGGCTAGCAGCGCCATAACTAAGTCATGCGTCTCGCACTCTATCAACCCGATATTCCTCAGAACACTGGCACGATTCTGCGGATGGCGGCGTGCTTGAACGTCGCCATCGACGTGATCGGCCCCACGGGTTTCGATATCTCCGACCGCTCCTTGCGGCGCGCAGCACTCGACTATCTCGCGTTCGTCGATCTCACCCGGCATGTCAGTTGGGAGGCCTACCGTGCCGCGTTGGAGGATGAAACTCCACCGCCGCGCATCGTGCTTCTATCGTCGAAAGCCGCGATCAACTACCTCGATTTCGAGTTCCAACCGTCAGACATTCTCCTGCTAGGCCGTGAAAGTGCAGGCGTGCCAGATGCCGTTCGCGATAGCACCGGGGCGCAAATTTCGATCGCCATGCGGACAGGACTGCGGTCGCTCAACATTGCCGTTGCAGCTGCCATGGTTTTGGGCGAGGCAC
Organism: Hyphomicrobiaceae bacterium; assembly: GCA_031421555.1. Lineage (GTDB taxonomy): Bacteria > Pseudomonadota > Alphaproteobacteria > Rhizobiales > Hyphomicrobiaceae > JAKFWF01. Next base: position 1,165 of record JANOOW010000254.1, read on the forward strand.
TTCGGCAAACGCGAATCGTCTAGGCCGAGCGCTTTTGCTGAGCGAGCCAAATGCCGCCGATCACAAGGGCGAGCGCCAAGGCGTGATACGGAGCGAAAGGCTCGTTGATCAGCACAACCGCGAGCACCGCCGAGAACACCGGCACCAAGTTGACGAACACGCCAGCTCTTCCCGGTCCGATCAGGTCGACGCCGCGCAGATAGAACAGCTGCGAAAGGCAACTTGGAAAAATAGCCACCCATGCGGTGATCATCCAGCCTTTCTGCGTCGGCAATGTGAGCCCTATGGTCATCGCCTCGTAGAGCAACAGCGGTAACGACGTAATTGCTGCAATGACCGCGAGCAGCGTGAAGAAGGCAGCTCCAGGCATCTGCGGACGATCCCGCAGCGCGACAGTGTAGAACGAATAAAGGACGCATGCGGCAAGCATGGCCAGGTCGCCCTTGTTGGTGGCCGTCTCCAAAATCGAGAGAGGCGCGCCGTGCGTTGCCACGACGACGACGCCAGACGCCGTTATCAGAACGCCGATCATCTGCATCCACGAGGCACGTGTGCCATGCGCGAGAAAGGCGCCCGCAAGCACGAAGATCGGAATGCTCCCCTGCAAAATGCCGATATTGATTGCGGTCGTATACTGTGCCGCGACGTAGAACAGGGCGTTGAAGCCGGTAAACCCAAGCGTCGCCATCAACACCACGCGCCAGCGGTGCGGCCAAATCTCACCCCAGTGCGCGCGCACCTCCCGTCCATAAATCGGCCACAGCACGCAAATGACGAAGAGCCAGCGCAGACACACGAGCATGAACGGCGATACCTCGCCGATCGCCAAGCGCGCTGCGACCGTGTTGCCAGCCCAGAACAGCGCGCACAGCGTAAGCAGCACGCTGGGCCAAGCATAGAGCGTGCGTTGCATCCGTGCGAGCATTGGGAGGGGTCGATCCATAAGGCGGTAAGCCGGTGGCCGGCTGAGCGGGTAACGTGTAACACCCGTGACAGCAAGCAATTCGACCGGAAACTAGCTGGCCAACCCAGACCGCTGCTCGGCCGGCTTCTCGCGTTCACTCAGGTTGAGCGCCGTCGCGATGATGGCTACATGGGTAAATGCCTGCGGGAAATTACCCAGCATACGCTTGTCTCGCGTATCGTATTCTTCCGAGAACAACCCGACGTCGTTGCCAAGGCTCAGTAAGCGCTCGAACATGGCGCGCGCCTCGTCTTTGCGGCCCAGCAACACGAGATTGTCGACGAACCAGCAGCTGCACGCCAAGAAAACGCCTTCTCCATCGGGAAGGCCATCGCGGCCCGAGCCGGTGCGATAGCGGCAGACCAAGCCATTCGACATCAAATCGCGTTCGATTGCCTCGACCGTCGATCGCACCCTGTAGTCCGACGGCGGCAGAAAACCGACCAACGGGATCATCAACGTGCTCGCGTCGAGGTCGGCCGCGCCGTAACTTTGCACGAACGAGCCGATTTCTTCGTTGTAGCCGTGCGCGCAAACCTCGCGATGGATTTCGTCTCGCACCTCGCGCCAGTGATCGATGGGACCTTCGACCCCGAAATTCTCGATTGATTTGATCGCTCGATCGAAGGCCACCCATGCCATGACCTTCGAGTGGGTGAAATGACGGCGGCCGCCGCGCACCTCCCAGATGCCTTCGTCAGGCGAGCGCCAGATCGATTCCAGATGCTCGATCAATTTGCACTGGAGTTCCCATCCGGACGTCCAGAACTGGCGCCCGAGCACTGCACCCTGAAACAAGGCATCCATGACCTCGCCGAAGATATCTAGTTGAAGCTGATTGGCGGCGCCATTGCCGATCCGCACCGGCTTGGACTTTTCGTAACCACCAAGCCAGGGGATTTCCATCTCTTCCAGACGCCGCTCGCCGGCGAGGCCGTACATGATCTGGACTTGGGCAGGATTGCCGGCCACGGCGTGCCGGAGCCACGTTCGCCACGCCTCTGCCTCCTGCTCGAAACCGCAGTCCATGAGAGCTAGTACCGTAAACGTTGCATCTCGCAGCCAGCAATACCGGTAATCCCAATTGCGCTGGCCGCCGATCTGCTCCGGTAGCGATGTGGTCGGCGCCGCGACGATCCCTCCCGTTGGCCGGAAGGTCAGTGCTTTCAGCGTTATCAGCGAACGAAACACCACCTCGTCATAACGTCCACCGGGCGCTTTGAAGATGCTACCCCAAGCATTCCAGGCGCTTTCCGTTTCCGCAAGCGCTTGCCGCGGATCGATGGGTTCGGGAACCGGTTTGAACGAATGACCGTAAGTCAGCACAAACGCGAGGGACTGACCTTCGGCCACCGTAAAATCTTGCGTATGATGAAATCCCTCTCCATCCATCGGCACGTCCGATCGCAGCACGGCCATGTCCGGCCCGGCGATCGCCTTCAAACCGTTGCCTTCGAAGCGCGTTACCCACGGAATGATCGCGCCATAACCGAACCGCAAGGTAAGGCTGGTATGCATCGAAACCGAACCGCGCACGCCCTGCACAATGCGAACGACGTTGCTCGCACCACTGCTGCGCAAGGGCATGAAATCGATTATCTCGACTTCGCCTCCCGGCGTAACTATTTTCGTCTCGAGGATTAAGGTGTTGCCGCGATATTTTCGCGAAACCTTGGCGTCATCACTGGTCGCCTTGATGCTCCAGCAGCCGTTGTTCATATCGCCCAAGATGCTGGCGAACAATGCATCGGAGTCAAATCGAGGCCAACAAAGCCAATCGATGGATCCGTCGCGGCTGACGAGTGCTGCGGTTTCGCAATCGCCAATGAGGCCGTAATCTTCGATCAAGTTGCTCATCGTCAAGGAACGATCGTCTGGAAATTGCGTTCCAGCTGCGCCATGCAGGAAACTGAATTACACGATAGTCGCCCGCTTGCCGGACAGACAGCACTTGTGACGGGCGCCAGCTCCGGCATAGGGCGGGCAGTGGCCGTAGCGTTGGGTGCCGCTGGTGCGAACGTAGTGGTCAATTTCGTGTCTTCATCCGGCAGGGCCGATGACGTTGTCCACCAGGTTGCCGGACATGGCGTCATCGCGCTGGCAGTCCAGGCAGACGTTTCCGACGAGACCCAGGTGCGCGATCTCTTCGCCCGCGCGATCGGTGAATTTGGCACGATCGATATCCTGGTTGCGAACGCTGGCTTGCAACAGGATGCAGCCGTCACCGACATGACCTTGCAGCAATGGAACAAGGTGATCTCGGTCAATCTCACAGGGCAGTTCTTATGCGCGCGCGAGGCCATTCGCGAATTTCGCCGCCGCGGCATCATCACCGACGTTTCACGTGCGGCCGGCAAAATAATTTGCATGAGTTCGGTGCATCAGCGCATCCCGTGGCCGGGTCACGTAAACTACGCAGCGTCGAAAGGCGGTGTCGATCTCATGATGCGCAGCCTCGCAATCGAGGTTGCGCCTGAGCGCATACGTGTCAATGCGATTGCGCCCGGCGCCATCCGCACACCGATCAACCGCGCCGCCTGGAACACTGAAGCCGCATTGCAACGCTTGCTGACGCTCGTTCCGTACGGCCGCATCGGCGAACCGGGAGACATCGCGCGCGCGGCGGTTTGGCTGGCCAGCGATGCCTCGGATTATGTGACCGGCACCACGCTGTTCGTCGATGGCGGCATGACCCTCTATCCAGGGTTCTCCGATAACGGCTGAATCTGTGTGTATCCAGCGGCGAAAATGCCTGCCGTTTTCGCGCCACCTTGCCAGCTTACCGGCTTTTGCCCTACGTGGTCGCAGGCAGCACTCCAACTGGTCATCTTCATGCGCATTATTTCGCCGGTCCCGGTTTCGATCGACTGCCCGCCACAGATGGAGTCGGCGGTTCGATACGTGTTCGGAGGCGAATACGAGAGCAACCACGACGGCATCGGCCTATCCATCCTGGATATCGGAGCAAATGTCGGCTCGTTTGCATTATGGGCTGAAATGCGCTGGCCAGGCAGCACGATCAATTGCTATGAGCCCAACCCAGGCACGTTCGACTACCTGAAACGCAACACTGCCGGGCACCCCGCAATCACCGCCCATAATGCCGCGCTGTTTCCAGGAGTGAGAGCCCGGGAGCCGTTTTTCAGCCGCTACGATGGCGACGGCGAAGCTGGCCTCGCCTCCTACGCCACTGACACGTTCCGCGCCGCCGTCGTGCAGCCGGCATTCGAGGTCGATGTGATCGACCCGGCGCGCATAGCCCCGGCCGATATCGTAAAGATCGACATCGAGGGCGGTGAAGCCGAAGTCCTGGCGCATCTGGACTTGACCGGCACATCGCTCGTGCTGCTCGAATTCCAGAACCGCAAGAACCGCGGCTTGATGCAGGAGACGCTTGCGACCGCTGGTTTCGAAAAAGTCGTCGACGAATCGTGCCCCTGGGACCCCATCCTCGACTATCTCGACTATCGCGCCGATCTGAAGGGCGATGTCTATGGGCGCATGTTCTATCGCCGCCGCGGTCAAACGCGCTTGCGCCACAACCCCGCTTGAGAATTTGAGATCAGCATGAGCGATGCGCCGAAGGCGGATACTTCCATCGGCGAAGGCCTTGGCGAGCGATTGCGCAAGGCTGTTTTGTTCGAGCCCGGTGAAGTCCGCCCGTTGCTGATCTCGTCGGCCTATTTCTTCTGCGTGCTTGCGGCCTACTACATCGTGCGCCCGATTCGTGAGGAGATGGGTATCAAGGTTGGCCGCGATGGGCTGCAGACTTTGTTCACGGTCGTATTCTTCGTGATGGTCGCAGCCGTACCCCTATTCGGCTGGGTCGCAACGCGGTTCAAGCGCGGCGCCGTGGTGCCTGTCGTCTACGGCTTCTTCATCGCCAACCTGATATTATTTTGGGCGGCTTTTACGGCCGGTATCGGCTCGACCTGGCTCGCCGGTGCGTTCTTCGTCTGGGTCAGCGTTTTCAATCTGTTCGTGATCTCGCTATTCTGGAGCTTGATGTCCGACCTGTGGTCGAGCGGACAAGCCAAACGTCTTTATGGCGCCATCGCTGCCGGTGGCACCGCTGGCGCTTTCTGCGGGCCGTTGCTCACCAAGCTATTGGTCAAACCGCTTGGCGCGACAAACCTGCTTTTGGTCTCGGTTGGTCTCCTCGCTTTGTCACTCGCCTGTGTGGCGGCTTTACGCGGCATGAATCAACAAGGCGACAAGGGCACTGACGCTGGGCCTGCGAAGTTGTCCGACATCGTTGCGGGCGCGACAAATGTTTGGCGATCGCCCTATCTATTCCAAATCGCGCTCGTCATCTTGCTGGCGAACCTCATATCGACCTACTTCTATTTCGAACAGAACCGCATTA
>JANOOW010000255.1:0-2631 GCA_031421555.1 Hyphomicrobiaceae bacterium
CCTTGTTGTGCAGCTCATCGCACACACTCCAATCCGCTAAGCCCCAAAAAGTAAGTGATGACCCCAGGCAAAGCCCTGGGTCACAAATGGGCTGTCAATGAATACGCTAGCTTCATTACCAACCGCCACGGAAGGACGTCAATTGGTCGAATTCAGCGTATTTGATTACTGCTACCGCGATGCCTCCGACTACAAGGCGTGGGGCACTCTTTTGCTACAAGGGGCTTGCTCAAACTCTGACATCGAATGCCTGCGAAAGCAGTTCGATTCCGGCGAGTTTTTTATCGCAGAGCAACTAGGAATTCCTTCGCTTTACGCCGAGTTGTGGGAGCTGAGTGGCGGCCCAACTGCCGATGACCACGTATGGCATACGTTTTACGCGTTGAGAGAGACGGACGCCATCGTATTTGGCACTGTCGAAAACTTGATCTCAAAGATCAAGGGCATTGAAAATTGGAACGAAACACTTTCACCTCATTGGAATTTGTGAGTGCAGAAGTCAACCATCTTTCACGAAGATGTTTTTTACGAACACTTCCGGCCGTTCCGCCACCCTGCCGCCCACTTTGATATTTGGGGCGGCCACGGACTCGAAACCTTCGGTGCCGATTTACAAATAGTCAAAAGTTACTCAGAAGATTTCGTCTGGACAGTCGTTGACGGCGACAAAGGGCCTGATCAGTGGATCACACCCGGATATCACTACGTGAATCGTATGTGCTACTTGTTGACTGAGGTAGCTCACAGAGATGCTGCGGTGGAATTTCGCATTGCACGTAACGCACGCTCGCTAACGCCCGTGGGCCTCAAACGTCGCATAAATACGCTCCGCCGGATTTTGCTGACTAGCTCAGGAGGAGTTAACTAAAGCTCGCGCGGTAAGTGATCGGGTCCAAAACACAATGCTGATCAAGCGCTCCACGAAGGTCAAAAAGACGAGGCGCTTTCCTGAACTCAAAAAGGCGGTAAAGATGAAACTGCTCTTTTGCGCCGCTGGATAACGCCAGCTCGCCGCGTGAAACAAAGAATGGCGTGTCACGACCAAAAGTCGTCGTTTTCACTTCGATGAAACGTTCTTTCCCATCGCCGTCGAAAGAAAGTACGTCATAGCCCAAGCCATCGCCCTTGGATTGGGAGACGTGATCTACTTTGTCAGCGAGACGCGGCTGGCCAAGCGCGATCAGGCGCCAATGCTCGAACTTAACAATGAACTCCTCGCCTGCTAAACCCAATGATTGGTTTTGAGCTTCGCGTTCAAGATAGTCGCGCTTTACCGCTTTGAAGAGCCGCGGGTCGTATGGTTCAGCAGCTCGATGTTGCCGTTGGGGTGCTTCGGATTTCACCTTGGCGAAATCCGTGAGGGTCGGCAGGAAAGCAGGTTGCTGCACGGCAGCAAGGGCAACACTGTCTAGGATCGGCTTACTGCGGACTTGCTCGACGGCAATGGTCGCTAGCAGCGCCTGATAGTTTGACCGGGTCTTGTACCCCGAAATACTAGGAAATCCGAGGTCCCTCATTACGGCACTGATATTGCCGTGCTTGAACTCAATCGAGGACTCGGAACGATCATGCAACTTTTTCTGCAGGTTTCGACGATGCATCGTCTTGCTGTACGTTTGCCCCGCCAGCTCCAGCGTCAACATTTCCAAGTAATCAGCAACGATTGCTTCGACCTCTTCGCGAGACCAATCCATTGGGCTTCCAAATTAGTTTTGGGTGATGCAGGCATCTTATGTCCCAGAGGTCGACGAACTCAATCCCGCGCAGTCGAAGTCTTCGCGTCTTGGTCATCGGCCGAACTGTCCTAGAGAATTTCACCTTAGTACGCACCCACCGGTCGTATTCAGCGCCTCGCGTTAACGCAGCCGCCCAACCTTGCCGGGTACGGGTTTGGAGCCTGACATGCAGCGGCATGGTTTGGGTGGTCGCGTGACGTCTTCACGCCAGGAGCGTCATCCCCGCAACACGCACCGCCGCTTTATCAAAAGTTACGGTCGTCGAGCAGCCTTCACCGCTCGCAAGCTCAGCAATCAACACGTCCACCAAACCCGATTTGCGACTCTTGCCCAGCTTGAATCGGCGAATGGCAGCCTGCACCACCTCTCGGCGCTCGACCTGAATCTGCGAGGTGCTGAGCAAATCGCCAATCATGTCTGCCAGCTCGTCCATGGTGGCGCTATATAGGCGGCTCAGTACCCAGCACAATTCGGCTAGCACCACCAGGCTGATGAAGCCGGGGTTGACAGTTGTCAGGTCGTTCTCGATCAGCCGACTTGCCAACGCGGCTTGGCGAACGTCGTCTTGTGTCAGGTAACGCACAAGTATGTTGGTGTCGAGGCCAATCATGCGGGCTTACTTGCCGCGCGGCGACGTTCGGCTCACGGCGCCGGCGGCGATGGCTTCGTTCATGGCCTCAACGCTGACAGGCTTTTTGACCCGGCCTGCGAACCGCCCTTTCAAAGAAGCCACGTCGCTGCGGACGGGCACCAGAACAAAGCTTCCATCGACTGGCAAAAAATCGACCTGTGCGCCGGCGCTCAAGCCCAGCGCGGTTCGAACAGACATGGGCAGCGTGATCTGGCCCTTGCTGGTTAAGGTGGCAATTGGCATGATCTCTCCTTACGACGGGTA